>JAGVDA010000564.1 GCA_020058975.1 Thermosynechococcus sp. WC_1
ATTTTGCAGTTCTTTAGCAAGGCCTGTCAACGCTACTATCTCCTCCCTATGCCAGATTCCTAATTATTTCAACGCTCTCCAAACAGCGGAATGTGGGATAAAAGTCACTTTATTGTGTTTATTTAAACTGACAACATAGTTCTCATTAAGCATAGCAAAAACTCATTTCTTAATAAATGTTTATTTAGGTTCATCTTTGGAGATGATTTTCTCAGCAAAATCTAAAGAAAATCTAAACGTATGAATTTAAGGCTATTCAGCCTAAGGCTCTCTCTGCAATGATTGTGGGGATTTCCCTTCGCAAAAGGCACTTCGTCAAGAAACCTATAATTAAGAAGGGTAAAAGTTTTTGCTGCATAAATGAATTAAATACTTATGATTCAACAGCGCAAAATCTCTTTAGATCTTGATCAATCTATAGGGCGATAACTTTTTATACTGCGCAGTGTTTAATGGTCAAGATATGCAGCATTTAGCTTAAGACTGCATCAACATTTCAATATTCAAAATTTAGAGCAGCAATGTAATCTTGTGACACACTCTAATTTTTCTTGTCGATACTGCAAATATTACGATTTTGTCGGACATCGCGGGGGTGAGTGCCAACGGCTAGGGGTTGCCGTGCAGGGGCAATGGACAGCCTGTCCCCTCATGGTTCCAAATGTTAACCCCACAACCCGAACTTTCAATCAGCCCACTGTATTATCAGAAGCTCAAAGCGCTGCGCTGGTTTACTTACGGGTTTCATCTAATGCACGGTTAGATTCGTCGCCAAAACTCGCTTCAGCTTAGCGTTTGTGCTGAATGAGCATCATTAGAAGGTTCCTGACCTATCGCAGAGCTTCTCTAGATCCAGCAAAAAGATGGGGGCAGTGCCATCGAGTTGAATGACGGAAGAGCAGACTGATCGCAGATGGGGTAAATCATCGATCGCCTCTGACAGTGGATAGATCTGACTTTGGGCAACACGCTGCATTTTAGGCTGTGCCTCAATGCTGATGCCAAAAGTATGATCTACGGCAGACTTAAATAGGATTAAACAGGACTTTTGTGTGGCAGCTTCTAACCCCTTAAAATCTAGCGTTGCGGAAGCGATCGCAGGAAAAAGCTTTTGTTCTAAATCAATGCGTTGAAATTCATCCGAGTTTTGAGAAAAAAGACTCGCTTCATCACCCGCTTTGCAACTGCTCACCCGCTGCAAAACCTGAATGGGTAGCGCAAACCAGTATTGCCGAATTGCGAAGGTAACGTATTTTTGAGTCGCTTCACTGGCACGGTCAGCAAAGCGGCGAGAACGAAGGAGGGTTGCCATGAGCGATTAAGCCGAAAGGACAGGAACGGGGACAGCGGTTTGAGCAATTAAGCGATTGAGGGTCAAGAGCAGTTCAGACTCACGGAACGGTTTAGAGAAATAGTCTTTTGCGCCCAGAGACATCGCCAACTTACGGTGTTTCTCGCCACTGCGAGAAGTGAGCATAACAACAGGCAGATTCTGTGCGGTAGGAATACTTTTGAGGTTCGCCAGGAATCCGTAGCCGTCCAATCGCGGCATCTCGATATCACAGACGACGGCCTGGATGGGTAAGCCCGTCTGCAATAGCTCAAGGGCATGTTGACCATCTTTTGCCTGCTCCACTCGGAATCCTGCTTTCTCAAGGGTCAACGCAAGAAAGCGCCGCACGTTAACAGAATCATCTACCACCATGACGAGGGGTTGCGTGGCGATCGCCTCTGTCCCAAAGTGCATCTCGGATACCTGACGTGAAGACAGCGCTGAAGCCTCGGCTGATTCATCATCCTGAGCGGTCGTGCGAGCCTCCATCTGCTGGAGGAAACTCAGCGGATCTAGGAGGGGCACAATGCGACCATCCCCTAAAACGGTACAGCCAGCAAACGCTGAAGGCAGCGGAATGATGCCCTCCACCTGACGAATCGTCACTTCTTGCTCACCCCAGTATCGATCTACCTGAATGCCTACTACTTGACCTTCTTGTTCAATCAGCAAGACCGTAGGCTGGTTAATTTTGGGCGTTGCTTCAAGATCAGACTGAACTACAGGCCGAGGGAAACTCAGTAAATCTTGGGTCTGTACCAGTGGAATTAACGCGTCATCAAGCTGGAGAACGCGCTGCCCATCGACCTGTAAAACCTTTTCTGGATCAAGCAACAACATTTCTTCGACTTCATCAATGGGCACAGCCATTAAAAGACTGCCACTTTCGACCAGCAAAACGCGGATAATTGAAAGCGAGAAGGGCACCGAAATCGTAAAAGTGGTACCGCGCCCCTCCTGGGTATCGACAGTGATGGAACCCTTTATTTTTTGCAGCGACGTGCGGACAATGTCCATGCCAACACCCCGTCCAGAGAGTTCTGTAACCTGGGAAGCTGTGCTAAATCCAGGTTCAAAGATGAGATCCAGAATTTCGGAAGGCTGAGCAGACTCCAGTAGGGTATTATCAATGCCTAACTGAGTGGCCTTGGCTTTAACTCTATCGAGAGAGATACCCGCCCCATCATCTCGCAGCGTAATCAGCGTCTGATTGCCGCGATAGGCAGCGCTAATTTCAATCAGACCTTTGGCAGATTTTCCGTAGGCGATGCGAGTTTGCGAATCTTCAATACCGTGGTCAAAGGCATTTCGCACCAGGTGAACCAGCGGGTCGGTCAAGGTTTCTAAAATAACCCGATCAATTAACGTGGCACCCCCTGAAATTTTGAGGTCAACAGACTTGCCATGTTCTCGGCTTAAATCTCGCAGCATCCGAGAGAAGCGGCTCAATACGTCAGAGACAGGACGCATCCGCATCTGGGTCATGGCAACCTGAAGCTGTTTGGTGGTGCGCGTAAAGGCACGGGCGGTTTGCTCGGCTTCATCTAGGTTGAGGTTAATGTCTGTGGTAACTTCCTCAATTTGCACTGCGCTTTCCATCAGCGATTGAGATAAGGTGTGCAGTTCGCTGTAGCGATCCATTTCTAGCAGGTCAAATCCCTCGGCCTGTTCTGAAAGCCAACCCTGAACGGAGCTGGGCACATTAGGAGTAGGGGCGTCAGTTGCCGCTGCAAACGCTGAAGATTGCGCGAGAGACTGACTTTTGAACGCGGTTTGGGTCGCGACAGTATCGTAAGTGCTTCTGAGGCTGGCGTTAGACGTTTCTAAAGAATGCACCCGCTGCGTCAGCAGTTCTGTGAGTTCGCGCAGACGTTTGAGCTGAAGAGCAAGACCATTACGCTCAATCACCAGTTCCCCAAAGAGTTCACCCATTTGGTTAAGCTGCTGTGCCGGAACGCGCAGCATAATATCGGGTTCGTCGGCCTCGCCTGGGGTAACGGTAATGGCTGTTGCCGCTATTTTGGTCTTTACGGATGTTTGAGGCGATGGGGCGACTGCCGCAATCTCTGTTGCTATTTCTTTCTCTGGAGCTTCAAAAGCGACTGCTTCAATGTCGTTGAGGGCATTCTGCACGGCATCCTCAAAGGGAAGCGCAGTAAGATTCTCTGTTGAAAAGTCTGGTTCGGGGCTGATTGCCTCAAGTGCATCTAATCCCAGCCCTTCCCAGTCGAAGGCGGCAGTCTCTACGTCAACAACATCTTCTTTCTGACCATCGGTCTTGCTGAGTTTTGCCTGCAAGGTTGCATCGTTATTTAAAGCGGAGGGAATTAGGTCACGCTGACCAACCATCACTAGAGCTTGTGCCTGACGCCAAGCCTGTTGTGCCTGGGTTGCGGCATGAGTCAATGTGGCACTATTTGCTGCTTCGATCTGCGTAGAGACATCCACGCAAAGGTCGCGAAAGGCTGGTAGATCTAGCATTTCGCCAAGACCTGCTAGCTCCTGGGCGGCGATCGCAAATTCTTCTTGTAAACACGGCTGTTCAGGATGCTCCAAGACCTCATCGAGACGATTGAGAATTGAATCTACTTCAGACTCAAATAAAAGAACCACCATGTCTGCGCCCACTTCCTCAGAGAGGAGCGACGCTGCATCTTCTGCTTGAGGTTCGCCGAGGCGATGCAGGAGAGACTCAAAGGTAGCCTGAACGGTCTGGTTAAGCCAAGTTTCGGATGGATCTATTCCCTCACGGCTATAGTCTGCCACCTGTCGCAGGTGATCAACGCCCACCAGCATTAGACGCTCAATCTCCTCATCTTTTGCTTCAGAGGGTCTGACCTTAAGCACCTTGAAGAAATCTTCGAGCTGATGGGCAAGATGACTCAAGGTCAAAAAGCCCATCATGGCGCTGCCGCCCTTGATAGAATGGGCGGCGCGTAACACCCCATCCATCACAGGCCGTTCGATGCCGTGGGTAGACATCCCCAGTACGGCTGCTTCAATTTCAGTTAAGTATTCTTGGGCTTCATCTAGAAACTGGAGCCGAACGGTCTGTTCTGTATCGTGCATCATGATCTTTTTTGGCGACAGGGCTGCTTAAATCAGTGGGAAGAAAGTATCCCCGTGAGATGTTTCTATTGCGCCTGCTGCTACTTCTCCTCCAACTTGAAGGTTCCCACAGAAGCCTGAAGCTGCTGGGCGATCGCAACGGTTTCTTGCAAAGAGCTAGAGACTTGGCGAGAGGTTGTGGAAGTTTGCTCCGAGGATTCTGTAATCTGCTCCATCAGCAGTTTCACCACCTGAGAGGTTTCGGTTTGCGAAACCGTCGCGCTTGAGATCGACTTCAGCAGGTCGTCAATTTCACGAGACACCTTCACAATTTGATTGAGGCTTGCCTTGGCCTCGTTCACCTGGCGTGTCCCTTCTACCACCTGGGTTGTACCGTTCTCCATCGCGTTTACCACTTCACTGGTTTCACGCTGAATGGCATCCACAATGCCCTCAATTTCTTTGGTTGCCGCCGCAGACTGAGCAGCAAGAGCGCCCACTTCTTCTGCAACCACCGCAAAACCGCGTCCTTCTTCACCCGCTCGAGCGGCCTCAATACTGGCGTTAATCGCCAGCAGGTTGGTTTGTAGCGCAATTTGGTTAATTAGCGAAACCACCTTAGAAATTTGTTGAGACGATTCCCCCAGCCGTTTTACTTTCTTAGCAGTTTCGGCAACGGTGTCTCTAAGCTGCAAAATACTTTCGACTGTTCGGTCAATGGTTTCCCCACCACTTTCAGCAGTTTTAGAGGCAAGCCCAGACACCTTAGATGCTTGCCGCGCATTTTCTGCTACCTGCTGAATAGAAAGTGCCATCAGCTCAACAGACTTCAGCGTATCGGTAATTTTATGAGCCTGAGACTGCGCCTGATCTGCGAGTTGACCCATCACCACTTCGTTGCTGCCCACAGAGGTATTGACCTGTCCAGCAGATTCTTTCACCTGAGACACAATGTCTCTCAAACTTTCTACGATGGCGTTAAAGAAGTCGGCAACAATGCCAATTTCCCCAGCACTCACGTCAGCCCGGACCGTTAAGTCACCCGAAGAAGCGCCCTCAACGTCTTGGAGTAGGGTCAAAAGCTCCATTTGCAGCGCGGTGTTTCGTTCTTGAGCTTGTTCTGCTTCAAATTGTTTGCGCTCAATTATGGCTAGACCGCCAAGGGATGGAGCAAACTGATCTGCAAACTGCTGCATCGCGTCAATTTCAGATTGCTGCCAGTGATGGGTTTGAGTACAGTGGTGAACCACCAGTAGCCCCAATAATTCTGCCCCTTGCACAATCGGAACCACTAAGTTGGCTTTAATTTGGAGCCGCTTCATCAGGTCTAGATGTTCAGGATGAAACCCTGCGTTAAACACATCATCGGTGGGTACAACACGACCTTCTAGGTAAGAATCTCGAAGTTCTTTCGGGATGCAGGGGTCTTCAATTTTGTCTGCAAGCGCCGCAGGTAGACCAGAAAGAACGGCTTCTCCGGCAATATGACCACTCCAGTCCGCGTAAAAGCGGTAGATTACAGCGCGATCTGCTTTTAGCGCGGTTCGCACGTCTTCGAGCAGCGGATTGAGGGGTGCAATGAGCGCCTGAGTATCTGTTGACTGTGCAACTTTGGCTAACAGTTGGGTTTTTCGAGTTCGTTCTTGAGCCTGGGCTGCTTCAAACTGTTTTTGCTCAAACAACGCCAGACCCCCAAGGGCGGAACCTAACTGAATTGAAGCTTGCTTCAGGTACTCAATTTCAGATGGTTGCCAATCGTGCATGGCGGTGCAGTCATGAGCCACCAACAATCCAAATAATTCTCTTCCCTGAAGAATGGGGACTACTAAGTTTGCCTTGATTTGCAGCCGCTCCATTAATTCCATATGGTCTGGATGGAAGCAGGCATTAAAGACATCCTTCATCGGGACGACGCGACCATTCCGATAGTCTTCCAACACCGCTTCAGGAATACAGGCATCTTCAACAACACTCGCTAGCGCGATAGGTAGGTTTGGTAAAACCGATTCCCCAATGACAGAACCACCCCAATCAGGTTTGAAGCGGTACACAACCACTCGGTCAACCTTCATGTTTGCTCGAAATTCTGACAGCAGTGCATTAAGCGGAGCCTCAAGGTCTTTAGGCTCACGGGTCTGAGCAACACCAGCTAAAAGCTTATCTCGTCGGGTTTCTGCTTCTTGGCGTGTTAGCGTTTCTTGTTGCTGAAATTGATAGTCTTTGATTTGTTGCGCCATTAGGTTGATGTTGTCACCTAGCACCCCCAATTCATCTTGCCCTACTACGCTGAGCTGCGTGTCAAAATCACCTTGACCAATCTTTTTCACTGCTTCAGCAGAATCAACAATCGGTCGGACAGCACGGTTAGCGAGGTATGCCGCTAATGCACCGACCAAGATTGCTGCTACCGCAGTCCCTGCCATCAAGGCCAAGCGCAGGTTATTCAACGTGGCAAAAGAGTTTTTTGTTTCACTTGCCACCAAAAAACTCCAGCCTAGATCTGGCAAACCTTCTAGAGTAGTATTTGGGCTATAAGTTACCAGTTGCTCACTATTTTCTTCGGGGTTAAAATAAACCTCGGTCGCTACTTTTTTAGATTTATTTAAGCGTGGGAAGATTGCGAAATCTTCTTCTGCTTTTTCTCCAATTTCTTTCTGGTTTCCAGCAATGAAATATTTTTCGTCTTTACCCACTAAGCGAACTTCATTCCCGTCTGCCTCTACCATGTCAGCGAGCGTTTTTATGGCCATTCGCGCCCGCACTACACTAATCATTTTGCCTGTCTCAGAATCAAATACAGGTGCTGCAAAAAAAACAGATAGATCTCCTGTAACTTTCGATAGTTCTGGCTGGCTTATAACTGACTTTTTAGTTTTTAGAACTTCTTTGAAATACTCGCGACTCGCGTAATTTGGAAGTTTTTTCCGTCTGAGTGAACAAGTGAATCACCGTTTAGATCTAGTAGCGCAATACTGTCATAGACCCCATAAATTCTGATATATTTCTCAAGAATTGCTTTTTTTTCAGCCTGGGTGGTAATAGAAGAAACCTTGCGATTGGCAAAAATAGGCAGGTTAGATATGATTTGAATGTCACCATAGCGTTCAAACATATAACGATTGACGAACTGCGATGCTTTTGACACATTGGATTCTTGTAGGTCAATCGCCTGTTTTTTAATAGCAGGGCTAGTTGCCAAAAATGCTAGAGTTCCAGTAGCAAATACGGGTAGAGTGCCCAGGGCGATCGCCAGTAGCGTTGCCTTGGTGCCTAGTTTTTGTCGATTCCACCATGAATCTGAAGTAGAAAGAGCAGCTTGGTGAGACGTTTTTGGTGAATGAGTTGTTTTCATTTGAGGTCAGTATTTCTGAGTATTAGTGTTAAAGATTTAGCGATCAAAACGCAGGCAAGAATGAAGAGATGCGCTCAGAAAAGGCAGCAGAATGCCTGCCTCTCGTCTGGGTTGAAGTGTAGGAAATCTTCTGCTAATTCCCAGAAAATAAAGCTGAATGAATAATGGCTTCAGTCTCAAGAACCCAGAGCGTTTCTTGAGATTGCATCAGATACCCCCGTAAGTAGGGCATTAGCGCTGGCAAAACCTCTCCCACAGGCGGCTGAACTGCATCTGATGCAAGCCTTACCACCCCTCGAATTTCAGGTACAACAAGCCCCAAGGGCGTTTTGCCAGAACGAATAATCGCAATATTGTACCGCTGGGTATTCAAAACTCTAGTAGACAGCCCTAGCAGCAAAGGGAGATCAACCACCCAAATCACACGGCTTTTATGGTTGAGCAACCCCAAAACGCAGGCAGGCATATTGGGCACAGGCGTAACCCGACGGGTGGGTGTGTCGATCGCCTCCTGAGCCTTTCCCATCGGCAACACCGCAGCCTGATCAGACTTGAGTAATACCTTTAGATAGGGGTCGCCGACTGTCTTTTGCTGCAACACCTGAAGATCTAGCGTAGGTAGCATCTTCGACTAAGCCATCACAGATTTAACAGCACGGAGCAATTCTTCTTGAGTAAAGGGTTTGGTGACATAGGCATTAGCACCTTGCTTCATCCCCCAAAGCCGATCTAACTCCTGATTTTTAGACGTACAAACCACAATCGGCATATTTTTAGTAGCCTCATTTTTTTTGAGCGTGCGGCAGAGTTCAAATCCACTCATTCCTGGCATTACCACATCCGTAATAACCACATCAGGCTTATGGTCAGCTGCTTTAGTGAGAGCTTCCTTTGCGTCAGTCGCAACAACAACAGAAAACCCACTCTCTTTCAAAAAATTAGTAATGAGCGCAAGCTCTGAAGGGGTATCATCAACAACTAAGATGGTCTGCATAGTGGCGGTCTCATTGAAGCGTAAAAAACTGTAATTATTCTGTTAGTCTTATGATTCCCGTCTGATCTCAGAAACTAACGGTACAAAAATAAATGAATACAGTCAGAAGCTACTCCAAATGACGGAATACCATTTTCAAGAGATCAGACTGAGTAAACGGTTTTGTCATATAGTCTGTCGTGCCAGACATCTTTGCCCTAGCGCGATCAATGAGTCCAGTGTTGCCAGTCACCATAATGATGGGGATTTTTTTAAACAGGGGGTGCTTGCGAAGTAGACGACATAGCTCATACCCATCTACTCTGGGCATTCCTACATCCAAAAGTATGAGATCGGGTTTAATTCGCATCAGTTCAATTAGAGCTTTAACAGAATCCTGAATTAGAGATAGCTGTATGTTTTCTTTGCCTAAAAACTGTTCAATCGTTTGCAGCATCGCCGGACTATCGTCTATACAGGCAACTCGATAAGTTTTAGTTGATGGCGCAGCCTGGGTAATCGTATCGAAATGCCCAAGAGATTCAGTGGCAGCTTGAGCCAAAGGTACAGGAATCGTCTCTACTACTTCTGTTTGGAGAGAAGGTTCCGAAAAATTTGGCAGATCATGATATGGCGGCTGTGGCTCTCGTAAAATAATGGTCTTATCTAAAATCAGCGGATACAGACTTTTGACCAGTCTTAGCTCATCTTGATCAATTAAAAGAGCCAAATGCCTAAAGCTGTAGCCTTTTAATAAAGTCCCCAAGCGCTGCTGACGCTCTGTAGAAAGGGTGGTCTTAGACTGACTAAACAAATACGGACGTTGATAAGGCGAAATGATGTGTGGCGCTAAGCTTCTCCAGGCTTGAATTTGCGCTTGAGCGTCATGGAGTAATGATTCAAAGTTCAGGGGTTGAAGAGCGGTGACAAAAGCTTTAAAGCTGGGGACAAAAGTTGCCGTGTGATCATCAACAAGCAGCAGCAACTCTAACGCTTCTTGGGACATGCCTCGCAGCAGCGATTGAGCCGCATCAACACTCAAAATTTCTTGCTGTAGCAGCATCCCAATGCCCTGATAATCGGGTCGCAGCGCAAAACTAGACGTTGAAGGAAGATCGAGGGAAAGCCGAATTTGAGTGCGTACATCTGAAGTGATGCTGGGCATACGTCGGCTTAACCCTCTCAAATGACAATCCAGCCGATCAATCGGATCGATGGAATGCGTGACGTATATCAGCTCTCCTTGATCAATATAAATAAACCAGGTCACAGATCCACTCTTGATCTTGAGACATCCCTTTTCTGCTTTTTTTAGATCTTGGATCAATTGAGCAATTTCAAAGGCTAAGTCGGTTTTTTCTTTTTGTTCAGATACTTGATTCACCGATTACTCCGTCCGTACAATCCATATTTCAATCAAGCAAGATTCGTCCAGCCTGGGCACAAGTCTCTGTATGTATTCTTTAATGACTGACTATTCATCTGTATTGGCAGCATTAAATGAATAGACTTAATACCTACTCACAAACTGGGTATGCAAAGCTTTTGTCGTGCTAAAGAAAGGCGTCTCAGAATTAAGATTTATACTTTTATAATTCCCAAACAATCTCAAGACCGTACATCAATTCACATCATAAGCCCAGGTCTTTCTGGGCGCAATAGACATCAGGTTCTATGACTTGCCGTAGTAAAACCAGCCCCAAAAAAATTTTAAAAATAGGGTTATACACTACTGTTATGAATGCCCGAAAGCACTCTCAATTAAGCTGTTTGAGCCAAAATCTTATGATAACGAGCCAACGCCGTCAGGGGGAAATGCTGGTAGTAAAGGTTATAGCGCAGATAAAAATGCCCTGGAAATCCAGTGCCTGTATAGTAGGGTTCTTCCCAGCTCCCGTCAGGCTTTTGGGTTTCAATTAAGTGCTGAATGCCAAACTCAATGGCGGTCATTGCATGGTCCGCGCCTGCGTCTCCCGCTGCCAAAAGCCCTATCAGCGCCCAGGCGGTCTGAGAAGGTGTACTAGGGCCTTGGCCTTTTAAGCTAGGGTCATCGTAGCTTTTGCAGGTTTCTCCCCAGCCGCCATCTGCATTTTGGCAGCTTATCAACCAAGCAGCACCGCGCTGGATCTCTGTCGCAAAGCGCTTGGGGTCTATGAGCGCCAATGCCGCTAGTACGCCGCTGGTGCCGTAGATGTAGTTTACGCCCCAACGTCCAAACCAGCAGCCTTCTGGCTCTTGCTCTTTGATCAAGTACTCAAGGGCGCGCTCTACGCTCTGGGTTCCGGTGGTGACACCACAGCGACCCACCATTTCTAAAACCCGTGCCGTCACATCGGCGGTGTTGGGGTCAATCATGGCCTTCAGATCGCCGTAGGGATGATCGTTGAGCCAGTCTTGATCGTTATCTATGTCAAAAGCAGCCCATCCCCCTGGACGACACTGCATCGAGGCCACCCACTGAATCGAACGGGCGATCGCCGCATCTTTGGCCTTCTCATCGGGCAATGTCACCTCATTGAGCGCCATGACAACTACAGCCGTATCGTCTACATCGGGGTAGTAATTGTTGATAAATTCAAACGCCCAGCCCCCGGGCTGACCCGTCGGGTTTTTAACCGACCAGTCACCATAGTCTAAAATCTGCTGCGCCACCAGCCATTCCCCCGCCTTTACCAGCAGTGGATGGGTTCGCTCTAGACCAGACTCTGCCAACGCCCGCACCGCCAGCGCCGTATCCCACACAGGCAAAAGGCAGGGCTGAATCCAGTAGGTATCTTCGGTTTCAACGGCAAAGCGCGCCACGGCCTCAAAGCCGCGCCGCACGGTCGGATCGTTGACGCTGTAATTCAGGGTCTTCATCATCAGAAGCGCATTGAGCATGGGCGGAATAATGCCGCCCCAGTCGCCCGTGGGTTCTTGGCGCTCTAGCATCCAGCGTTCGGCTACTTTTAGCCCTTCTTCTCGGAAAGGTACCAAGTTAAATTGTTCAGCTAGCTTAAAGGCTCCATCTAGCGCCAGAAAAATATCAGTCCAGTCGCCCTTCAGTTTGGGGCTAAAGGAAACCTGATTTCGCCCTTCAACATACAGTTCATCTAAAGATAATTGAGGGCTAGTCTTAAAGACGGGCTTACGATCTAGCACAATAAACAGCGGCACCGTACTTTCTCGCGCCCAGCTCGAAAGCTCGTAAATATTAAAGGGGGCAAAGTCTGGCAGCAGCATCACCCACGGTGGCAGGGCAGGGATGCCGCGCCAGTCGTAGCAGCCCACTAATGCCAGATGCAGCCTGGTAAACACCCGCGTTTGGGTAATGCCGCCTCTAGAAAGAATAAAAAACTTGGCTTTCACCAACGCAGGGTCAGAAACCGGAACGCCCAACAGCCGCAGCGCCATGTACGCCTCGACCGCAACGCTGAGGTTGCCACCATCGCCCGCATATAGCTCCCAGCCGCCGTGGTCACGCTGATGCTGGCGCAGATAGGTTTCAACTTTATGAAGGGGGTAGTTGGCGTCTGTGCCCCAGATTTTATGCAAGAGCACCACTTCTGCGGTGATGGTGACGTTAGACTCCAGATCAGCCCACCAGTATCCGTCAGGGAACTGACGACCCAAAAGGTGATTTTGACTGGCGGCGATCGCCTCATCTAAGCAGTCAGCAGAAGGCTTGAGTCGTTCTTGAACTTGCATAACGTTGAGAGCTTTGGGCAAAATCAACTTTTACTTTACACATAAATTGCAAAACCAGAACATCACAGGACATCAGGATGACTCAAGATTCTGACTCAGAGCTTAGGATTCCGCCGTCTACATCTGTAATACGGATTAAGACTTGTTCGATGCGAGGCCCCTGGGCGAACACAATTTTAATCTCAAGATTCTCGTAGCCGAAAGACTCTCCTGTCTCTGGAATTCTCTGGAGATGGAACATCACAAACCCACCCAGGGTTTGATAGTCTTCTAGAATTGGCAAACTAATGCCCAGATGCTCATTGACCGTCTCTAAGTCAGTTTGAGCCTGAATCATAAAGGTGTGGTTATCTTGTTCGGTAATGGGTTCATCAGCAGGCGAAGGGGCTTCATCCTCGATGCCAATAATGGCGCGGATTAAGTCCTGAAGGGTCACTAACCCCGCCGTGCCGTTAAACTCACTTTCTCTTACCATAATCACGCCCAGCTTATACTTCTGCATCATTTGCAGAACATTTTGAATAGGTGTCCCTTCAGAGACAAACCAAGCGGTTTGAATCCAAGGCTGAATGGATGCATTAAAGTCTAAAGACTGAAAGGGCAGCTCACGCACAACGTCTTTGTAGTAAAGCGTGCCGCGAATTTGATCCAATGATTCATCAATGACCGGATAGTAGTGATGCCCCGTTTGAGCGACTTCTTCTAGAAATTCTTGCAGCGTAGACTGAGCCTCAATGGCATTGATACTGGTGCGAGGCACCATCACTTCTTCGACTAAAATCTCCCCCGACTCAAATACGTTTCTCAGCAGTTCCCGCTCTTCTTTTTGAAGATCGCTTTGCTCTGAAGAAGACTCTAAAATAAGCTGAAGCTCTTTAGCGGTGACGGGGTTAAAGGTATTGCGCGCAGAGATTGGCACCCGCAGTAGCCTTAACAAAGCGCGATTCGACTGATTTAAAACCCAAACAAGCGGGGTAAATAACCGAGAAATACTGAGGCTAATGGGACCTAAAAACCTTGCCAGCTTTTCTGAATAGGCTAACGCCAATGTCTTAGGGAACAGCTCCCCCAGCACAATCTGGAGATAGGCGATCGCCATAAACGCCACCGGAATCGAAAAGGAGTGCGCCACCCAGTACCGTGCATTGGGGGCAACTTGCGCCGTACTAAACCAGGCAAACAGCATTTCGGCGATCGCCTTTTCCCCCATCCACCCTAAGGCTAGGCTAGAAAGCGTAATGCCAATCTGGGTGGTAGACAGCAGCCGCTCAATATCGCGCTGAAGATTTTGAACCGTCTTGGCCTGAAGATCGCCCTCTTGCACCAACTGCTGAATGCGCGTGCGTCGAACCGATACTACAGAAAATTCCGCTGCAACAAAAAATGCATTAATTGCAATCAACAGCAGTATGGTTAGCAACCTAGAAAACACCTCTCCTTGCGGGAGCATCACCCCAAATCCCTACCCTAGAATCTAATCGCGTCCAATCTTTATAAAACCCTCACATGCGTAGGGGGCGGGTTTTGCCGATAAATTTG
>JAGVDA010000425.1 GCA_020058975.1 Thermosynechococcus sp. WC_1
CTGGGTAAAAGAATCTACTAATCCTGATAGCTCTCATTTACAAGTTGGTTCTACCTCTGAGGAATACGGTAAATGGGGATATCAATATCAATGGTGGATTCCAACAGGCTCTGATGGAGATTACAGCGCTGTGGGAGTTTGGGGACAATATATCTATGTTAACCCTAAGGAAAACTTAGTAATTGTGAAAACCAGTTCTGCTTCGACAAAGCCTCAGGATGATGATGAAGTAATAACTCTGTTTCGAACTATTGCACAAGAGTTGAGATAGCAAACAGTCTTTAATGCAGATGACATATTTCTATATTTTTCAGTGATAATGTTTGGAGATAGTGGGGGATTGCCCTTCACAAAGTCACCTAAAATCTCGGCGCAGGCGGTATAATATTTTCAGTTCAAGTTGCCTTATTCATCGTGTGTAACGAGCGTATCCAGCCGAATGGAGATTTACACAACGTCTGTGCTTAGTCTGCAAGTCCGTTCGCTAATACTTGGCCGTTAGGCAGAATTTGTTCCAATAGTGAAATGCAAGAAGACAGTTGTTTATGCCTGAAAAACGCTTTACTGTTAGTGATCATGATATAAAGCTAAAATTAAACTCCCTTGGAAAAGAAAGCATTGCCTATGATGATAAAATTGTTTCTCAAAGAATTAATTATCTTGGATTGTTATCTACTCACCATTTTGAAGTCAGTGAAAATGATGAGAATGTAAGCTATGAAGCACTTTTTAGCACCACTTCATCACTTACAAAGCTTTATAAGCTTAAACGAAATAATAAACTTATTCAAAGTGGTGAATTAAGTACATGGTCAATCGGTCTAATGAAAGGTTTCTTTTTCATGGTTGGGATTGCTTGGGTACTAGGACTTGTACAAATGGGATTCCCAGGCACAAGAGATTTTTATGAAAAATTTTACGGCTCTATTGATTTAAGTTGGTTCTACATTCAGAAGGTCATCGATTTCTTGTTCGGCATTTTATTTCTTTTTTTTGCAGTCTCACTAAAAAATCTTCTTGCAAAAAATATTCGTGTTATTAGTGGTGTACTCTGGGTTCGAGTTGGACTTATGATTCCAGGCTCGTTATCACTGGCTTTTAACTATATACAAGAAGGGATAATCTTAAGCTCTAGTTGGATTCTAAGCCTTAGAATTTTGTTTGTCTGGATGTTTTGGTTCATTTTGAGGAATTGTGAGGTACTAGCTAAAGAAATGAAATCTCAGTAGTCTTAGAATTAA
This sequence comes from Thermosynechococcus sp. WC_1, assembly GCA_020058975.1. GTDB lineage: Bacteria > Cyanobacteriota > Cyanobacteriia > Thermosynechococcales > Thermosynechococcaceae > JAAURS01. Next base: position 1,242 of record JAGVDA010000425.1, read on the forward strand.
TAAATATTAAAGTGAGCAGCATTATAGGGAATTTAGAAGTAAGCTAGACTGCTTTGCTAGCGAGCCTAACAAGCGCTTGCACACGGAACGGCGGCATATGCTATTAGTTGTGTAGCAGGCTCCATCGCCGTCCGGTGAAGCGCCAGCCGGTGCGATTCGTTCATCCTAAATGAGTAGTATTACTCAGGGACGGATGGCAAGGTGTAAGAACCTTGACAACTTGATATCTGTGAGGGTGCAAGTCCCTCTCTCTAGGTGCAAGAGTAACAGCATCACCCCTACGGTAGCGACTGGCCATCAATCCGTAAAGCGGGGCGAAAAGGTGTTAGCTGCTAGCCTAAAGCGGCGAAGCATTGAGCACGAGTCTATGGATAGCGAAAGCAAAGATGCGTGAGAACTGTCGTCACTTCAAACCAGCCAAATAAGGCTGATAGGCTGGAGCCAAAAGGCAAAGGATAAGGAGCGGGCAGGGTCGGCTGCTGACCCGTAAGCATCACCGATAAACCCGTCAGAAAGCATCATCCTAAGGACTCAAACCAACGGATATCAGGAACGAAGAAACCCCTCGTCAACTCTCAGATAGGTCGATATCTGAGTAGGTGCCAACCGGAAGTTACGAGGCGGAAAGATGGTCTAAGACGCCAACGCCCAGAGTAATGCCTGGGATACGCAGACGTAGACCCGATGTTTTGGAATGAATAGGTACCAGTAGCAGTTCATACGTCTAAAGCACAGTTATGGAACTGATGAAGGAATGGAAACTTATCCCCTGGCATAAGCTAGAGCGACGAGTTTTTAAGCTGCAAACGCGCATATTCAAAGCCTCAGCTCGTGGCGAAGTCAAAGTAGTACGGCGACTCCAGAAAACCTTAATGAGGTCATGGTCAGCCAAGTGCTTGGCAGTCAGACGGATTACTCAGGATAACCAAGGCAAGAAAACAGCAGGGGTGGATGAACTCAAATCCCTCACTCCCCCTCAACGACTTGCACTGGTCAACCAACTGAGATTAACCGAAAAGGCAAAACCTACTCGCCGGGTATGGATACCCAAATCAGGGAGCAAAACGGAAAAGCGCCCACTCGGAATCCCGACTATTGCCGAGAGAGCCTTACAAACTCTCGTCAAACAAGCCCTTGAACCCGAATGGGAGGCCAAATTTGAGCCAAACAGTTACGGGTTCAGACCTGGACGCTGTGCCCAGGATGCCATCAAAGCCATTATGAATGGGATATGTCTGAAAGCCAAATATGCGCTGGATGCGGATATCTCAAAATGCTTTGACCAAATTAACCATGAAGAGTTGTTGGCAAAACTCAATAGAGCTGTTGCGTTATAAAACGACCTAAAACTCTTTGACAACCTATCTTTTCTTATTTCTTCTTCCTTGCCTCTGTAAGCTATGCAGCTTCTAA
>JAGVDA010000539.1 GCA_020058975.1 Thermosynechococcus sp. WC_1
AATGGCGATCGCTACGATGCGCTGTTTGTGCAACTCCCCAACGACACAACCCTTAAAGGGCTGACCTGTAACCTTAGCCAAACCTATTGTCGAGAAGTGGTTCAGTCTCAGAAAGTTTTAGCAATACTCAAGGCTAGTGCCTCTAAATGGCGCGATCATTCCTGCTATAGCAGTCTAAAAATTGAAAGCTACTTAGGCGTTCCTATCATGGTTGCGGGGCAAGTCTATGGCACCCTCAATTTTTCGAGCCATAAGCCCCGCCAATCTGGCTTCTCGGCTGTTAATAAAGAGCTTTTGAGATTAATGGCTCAATGGATTGGGGGTGAAATTGAACGCCAAGAAAGCGAGAAAGAACTCGCCAAAGCCAGGGATGAGGCGTTAGCCGCAACCCGAGCCAAAAGTGAGTTTTTGGCAACCATGAGTCATGAAATTCGGACGCCAATGAATGCCGTCATTGGAATGACAGGGCTGCTACTGGACACTCATTTATCCTCTGAGCAGCGGGACTATGTCGAAACCATCCGCAACGGCGGGGATTCGCTACTGACGCTAATTAATGACATTCTTGATTTCTCAAAAATTGAGTCTGGCAAATTAGATTTAGAAGAGTATCCTTATCAGCTTAGAAGCTGCCTTGAAGAAGCCTTTGATTTACTCCTCGGAAAAGCAGCCGAAAATAAATTAGAGCTTGCCTTTCAGATTGAGCCTCAAGTTCCTCACACCATTCTGGGTGATGTTACTCGTTTACGCCAGATTTTAGTCAATTTAATTAGTAACGCCATCAAATTTACGGCACAGGGTGAGATTTTTGTATTGGTGACAGGCCATCAACTTGCCCCCAATGCTCAAGCAGAACATTATTCCGGCATACCTAAGTACGAGATTGTATTTTCTGTTAAAGATACAGGAATTGGAATTCCGCCAGATCGCTTAGAACGTCTTTTTCAGCCGTTTAGCCAGGTCGATTCTTCAACCACGCGTAAATATGGCGGGACAGGGCTAGGGCTAGCCATTTGTAAACAGCTTGTTGAAATGATGGGCGGCAAACTTTGGGTTGAAAGCCAGGTTGATGCAGGCACAACTTTTTACTTCTCTATCATTGCTGATGCGGCTGAGCAGACCTTAGATGCAGATCTCAAGCTGATGCAGGTGAATCTTGAGGGTAAACGCCTGCTGATTGTGGATGATAACAAAACAAATCGACAAATTCTTGACAAGCAGGCTAGCGCTTGGGGAATGTTGACCCGCTCGACTCAATCTGCCGCTGAAGCCTTAACGTTATTAAACCAAAAAGAATACTTTGATATTGCAATTCTGGATATGCAGATGCCCGATATGGATGGGGTATCGCTTGCCAAACAGATTCGACAATTAGAGGCTTATCAAAAGCTGCCGCTGGTGATGCTGACCTCGATGGGACGCTATGAGGTTGACCGTCAAGATATTGAGCAATACTTTGCAGCTTTTTTGAATAAGCCCATCAAACAAGCACAGTTGCTGAACGTCATTGCGGGCATTCTTAATAATCAGAGGGTTAACGTTAAGCAAGGACAGCCGCAGGATTTTGAGATTGATCGCAATTTAGCCGAAAAGCTACCCCTCAAAATTCTGTTGGCAGAGGACAATGTGGTCAATCAAAAGATTGCGCTCCAGATGCTTCAGCGGATGGGCTTTCGCGCAGATGTTGCCAGCAATGGCCTGGAGGTTTTGGAATGCCTGCATCGTCAGTCCTATGATGTGGTGCTGATGGATGTTCACATGCCCGAAATGGATGGACTGACGGCAACTCGTGAAATTTGCCAAACCATTCCCCTAGAGATTCGCCCCCGCGTTGTGGCAATGACAGCCAATGCCATGAAGGGCGATCGCGAACGCTGTCTGGAGGCTGGGATGAGTGATTATGTCAGCAAACCCATCCGGCTTGAAGAACTCACCCGCGCCCTCAAGGATTGTGAAGTAAAGACTCCGGCTCAGGGGCTAAAGCTGGTGCCGCAACTGTCTTTTGCAGACCTTGATTTTGAAGTCCCCGTCCCACTGCCTTGTGAACTTACTGTTGCAGCAGACATAAAGCCAGAGGTTGAGAGCATTTGTGAAGATGTGCTTAACGTCACCCTAAATCAACTCGGTGAAGAAGCGGCAGACATTTTGCCCCAACTAATACAGGTCTATCTTGAGGATGCGCCTTTGTTGGTTAAGGTCGTGAGAGAGGCGAATCAAAACAAAGATCTAAAGCAGCTATGCTACGGTGCCCACACCTTAAAGTCGAGTAGCGCTGTACTGGGTGCTGTGCCCCTTGCAACCCTCTGTGAGGCGCTAGAAACCCTTGGAAATTCAGATGCGATCGCAGGGAATGAAGCACAGATTAACGGATTAGTAGATCAGCTTGAGCGTGAATACTTGCGGGTTATTTTAGCATTAGAGAATAAGCTTCACAAAATTCAGCTAGTGCATTAGTGCTTTGTTTGAGCTAAAGCGTTTCTTTTGCCCAATAGCTTGATGCTTGGGTTAACCCAAGGCATGATCAACATAAAGCACAGAGACTTAACGCTATGGAAATCGCTCAGCACCAGCGACTAATGCTTAATATTTTGATTGGGTCTGCCTGGATTGACCAGCACCTTGTCCCTGAAGAAGTGACCTATTTACGAAAGGTGTTATCCAGACTTCATTTGGAGCATGATGCACAGCTTGAAGCACTGCTAACAACTCCCGTGGATCCACAGCAGACCGAACGATGGCTGATTGCCTACCTCGAGGACAGTCCAGATTCTGAGCGTTTGAAGCTACTGGCGGCGATCGGAAATCTTCTCATTTCTGATAATGAAGTGTCTAATATTGAGCATGATTTGCTCGATGAATTTCATGACTTGATGGCACGTATTCCTGCACCTGTTGAACCGTCGTCTTCTTCGGGGGAGGACTGGGCACCCAAGATTTTGCAGCAGGTCGGTCAGTTTTTCCGTCGCATTATAGCGGCAGTATGAATCTATCCCATTCATGAATTTCTCTCCCATAGAGCGGGCGATAAAATAGAGAGTAGAACCTGAGCCAGTTAACTGGAGGCAACCCTGCAATGGTACAAGCACTACCCAAAGCGCTGACCTTAGAGGCATTTTTGAAACGGTCTGAAACCAGACCTGCCAGCGAATATATTGATGGTCAAATCATCCAAAAACCCATGCCGCAAGGGAAACATAGCCGAATTCAAGGAGAGTTTGTCCCTGCGATTAATGGGGTTGTCAAACCTCAAAAAATTGCCTGTGCATTTCCAGAACTGCGCTGTACCTTTGGCGATCGCTCAACGGTACCTGACATTGCAGTGTTTGTTTGGGATCGAATTCCAGTAGACGAAACGGGAGAAATCGCCAATGCATTTCTGCTTGCTCCAGATTGGACGATTGAGATTCTGTCGCCAGACCAAAGTCATACAAAGGTGACTAAAAACATTTTGCACTGCCTGAAGCACGGCACTCAAATGGGATGGTTGATTAACCCCAATGAAAAAACGGTCTTTGTCTACCGTCCTAAGCAAGAAGTTGAGGTATTTGATCAGCCAGATCAGCTAATTCCAACCCCCTCTTTTGCCAAAGGATTAGATCTAACCGTTCAGAATTTGTTCGATTGGCTGTTGCTCTAGATTAGACGTCTTTCACGAATATTACCCTCTCCCCCAGCCCCTCGCCCTTTATGGGAGAGGGGAGCTAGATTAATCGCTGTAGACTGGGTTCAGCGAAGCGAAACCCAGCTGAATCGTTTAGGAACTAGGACGACATCAATATTTGGATTTGCGGTTTTAAGCTAGTTTGCGCTGAAGCAGTCGCTGAATGCTGATAAGGGCGATCGCATCAAACCCAACCAGCAGCA
>JAGVDA010000372.1 GCA_020058975.1 Thermosynechococcus sp. WC_1
ATTTCTTGGCTCTTAGGAAGGCTGCTCAGGATCTGTAAAAACTTCTCGCGGTCAAAGCTTCTAGGGTCACGGCGACTGCCAGACCGATCTACGCCTTTGTGGGTGGTGATGCGATTTTCAGGAACGCCCGTTTTTGAGACTAACCACGCGGCTGAACGATACTGAGCATTGGTATAGCCGCTGTGAGTATTGCCGTTATGCCTTCCGTCGGCTGGGGTTTCAAAGGAAATGTGGTAGGCAAAATTATTCACCGAGGACGAATAGAGTCGATTGGTTTTGACCGACTCTCCCTCAAATGTTGAATTCCCTGCACCAAAGGCTCGCTTGTCTGGCGGGACGAGGTAAAAAATGGTGCCATCTAATTTGATCAGCGCATGATAGCTAACCTGATCGTCATCACGGGGATGGGGCGTTTGGAAAAACCTTACGGTTTGCCAGCCAGAGCTGACCGTTTCATGAAGCACAATAATAGGTCGATTTGTCACAAACTGACCATTAATGTCTTGAAGATACCGTTCCCCAAAGTTAGTGGGGTGCGCTAAGGCCACTTCTTCTCTCGGTTGGGCGCTCGCAAAATTATTGAAAGAATACCCGCGCGGATTGGAAGGATATGTTGCGAGAGAGGCTTGAGCGGTTCCCTGACGGAATCGATCTAGCGTAAGAGAACCCTGCACAAAAGCGGTTTCGATATTAGGCTGAGGGGGGTATAGCTTGGGTCTTTGTTGGCACCCCACTACAGGCACACCCGTCACACCGTAGGACTGGCTCCTATTTCGATTCACAAACTGCGCGAGAAGCTGCCCTGGATGACGGCTGATCACAAAATCAGCCACAGACTGTACAGCCCAACTTGCTTTAACGCTGCCTATGAGAAGCACCACGACAAGTGCAAGGGTTCCTAGCGTGACCAAAATTCTATGCTTCATGGCGTTCCTTCTGGCTTAAATGGAATACCGCTACCCCATTACCTGAATGATGGGGCCTTTGGCTAAACGACCTGGACTGAGGCTCAGGCTATTCACTTTACCTTTACGGATGCTGGCTCCTGCCATGGTCTTCAAAAAGTCATCTACCGGCTGGAGAGTGCAGGTAAAGGAATCTGCTGCGGAGGTTTTGTAGTGGGTTGGAATGACCAACCTGGGCTGAAGTAGGGCGATCGCCGCTTTTGCTTCTTCTGGGGTATAGGTTTCATCTGTCCCACCCACCGGAATAAACAGTAAGTCTGGGGTGCCCAGCAAAATCTTTTGCTCGATATTGAGCGGGGATGCAATGCCCCCTAAATGAACTAGATTTAGGCCACCTTGCTTCCACTTCCAGACCGTATTGGTGCCAAAGCGAAACCCATTCTGGCGATCGTGCAGCGTGCGAATTCCCTGAATCTGTAGCCCATTCGTTTGGTAAGGGCCTGGCTCAAACAGCAGTTTGGGTTTACCTGGTAAACCTTCCACCACACCTTCATCTAGCTGACGGCTGCTGATCAGCACCAGCTCTGCGGACACCTTAGGCGCTGCCAGCTTTGCTGTACAGCCCGTTGGACGAAAGGGATTTACCAAAACCCGAACGCCACTGCCGCTAATGAGAAAGCAGGTGTGCCCCAAAAACTGGATTGTAAGTGACTCGGCAGCCTCTGCATTTAGTGTGAAGTGATTTGCTAAACCTGCCCCCAGGCTGGCGATCAGTCCGCCTTGGGCATAGCGCAGAAACTGCCTCCGTCTAATAGTCATGCGTTCAGTGTTCCTTAGGGTGCAAAGTCTTAAATGATGGCAGCGGCACAGGCGACAGCTCAAAATCTAGTATGAGTTTACCTGTCAACGGTACTTTCCTTCAAAAAGACCGCTAGATTAAGCCATTGTTCCTGAATGTAAGCATGAGGCAAATCAACGTGACGATGATGCCGCGACTTCAGAAGGGCACAGCGCCATCAAAAAATTTTGCAGCAGCAGCTTGCCCGACTCCGTTAAAATGCTTTCTGGATGAAACTGTACCCCTTGCAGATGCGGGTATTCGCGGTGACGCACACCCATAATGGTGCCGTCTTCTGTCCAGGCCGTAATCTCTAGAACATGGGGACAAGTGGAGCGCTCAATCACAAGGCTGTGGTAGCGAGTCGCGGTAAACGGATTCTCAAGCTGCTCAAAGACGCCCACGCCCAAATGCAAAATGGGGGAGGTTTTGCCATGCATGAGTTCTGGGGCAGAGACAATATCTCCGCCATAGACCTGACCAATGCTTTGGTGCCCCAAGCACACGCCCAAAATGGGGACTGATGCCCCCAACTCTCGGATCACATCGAGAGAAATGCCTGCATCTTCTGGACGACCAGGACCAGGGGAAATCACGATCGCATCGGGAGCCAGTTGACGAATTTCGTCTACAGAAATTTGGTCATTGCGATACACCCGCAAATCGTTGGCGACGGGGTAGGTGTGTCCTAACTCTCCGAGGTACTGCACCAAGTTGTAGGTAAAGCTGTCGTAGTTATCAATGACGATAATCAACGCGCGTCGCTCCTTCAAGCCATTACTTGGCTAGTCTATCGTGTCGGCTAACCCTCAAACAGGTTTTCAGGCAGGTTTAATGACCGAGCAATGCAAGGGATGCAACTTTCCATAGGGGGGGCAGCAGCAAACAGCTTGCTACGCCCAAAGAGGCCAGCGTTGACACCAGCACGGCTCCCGCAGCGCAGTCTTTGGCAATTTTAGCGAGTTCGTGGTACTGGGTATCGACCACGAGGTCTACTACGGCTTCAATCGCCGTATTCAATAGCTCTAGGGTTAGCACAAGACCGATTGTGAGGCCAATTAAAGCTAGCTCTACGGGCAGTAGGCGCAGCAACACGCCAGCACTCACCGCGATGCTGCCAATGACAGCATGAATCCGAAAGTTGCGCTGGGTGACAAAGGCGTACTTTAGCCCTGCACCAGCATATTGAAAGCTAACCCATAAATTTTGGGCAATTTGAAAGGAATGCTCTCGTCGTCCGGTTTGGCGCTTGGGAGAACGGGCAGAAGCGCTGTGAAGAGATTGCAATAGCTTTTCAGGCATAAAAGTAGCGGTTCCACTCACACCGAGGTTGATAGAAAGCTTAGCATTTCCCCCTCTATTTCACAGTTCTAGCATACCCCTCGGCGTAAATTTGTTGTCTTGTCCACGTCAACGCTTAATAAAGACACATCTACATCTAGACATATCCCAGAGCCTGAGCGGACCATGCAGGCGGCTTGAACCCGATGATTTCCATAAGACGGGCTTGCTCTGTCAGCATTTGATGGAGGTGTTCTGCATCTGGATGATCCCACCCGAGTAAGTGGAGTAGCCCATGACTGGCTAACCACAGCAGCTCTAGTGCAAGGTCATGACCATTTTCCGTTGCCTGACGCTCTGCCATCTCGACGGATATTGCAATATCGCCCAGGTTAGTCGGCAGGTTTGCCATCTCGGGTGCCGTGGGGCTTTCATGCTCTAGAGCGGCAAAGGCCAAGACGTCGGTTGCCTGATCTTGGTGGCGATAGGTGGCGTTGAGGGTTTGAATTTCAGCGTCTGTGGTCAGCAAAAGGCTGACTTCGTAAGACTGGATTTTAGAGTACTGAGGGTTGAGCGCATTGATCCACTGCTCGAAATAGGTTTGCCACTGATCTTCTGATAGTGCTGCCACTGAATCCAACCCATGCACCGCAGAATCTAAAAGTTCTGGCTGTACCTGTAGCGCTAAATCAACCTGGATCATGGTGGGAATGCTCTATGGCCTAGTGATGCGTCAGAAAGGCTAATCCTAGCAGTACAGCCATTAACCCCAGACTGGTCAAACCAAAATGAACCAAAGACTGGCGAGATTTACGCACCATGTTTCGCATGGCTAATTTGACGTAGCTATCTTTGGGTTTAGGTGCGGCAGTAGGGTCTTGAGTAGCGTTGGGTTCCATGACGAAAAACAGTGGGTATTATTGTTACTTATCGTAACAGGATACCTTTATTGTTCTAAAACCTGTTGAGTTGAGACGTGAATGGGGATTGGGAGAATGTGGGCATACACTGCCAGTCATCAGTGAGGGAGTTTCGGTTTTGAGAATGTTTTGATTCCTAGCGGTTTGAGGTCCCAGTCTCACAATGGCGTAGGATCGTTTACGACATTTCCTTAGCGTTTCGGTTTCAGACCCTATGAGCATCACTCCTGAAAGCATAGGCCAAGCATTGCAGTCAGAAGATTTGGGCGATCGCCTCTCGGCGGTGAATCAACTGCGCACACTTCCCTCCCCTGCGGCCTTTGAGCTGCTTAAGCAGGCCATTGGCGACGGCAATGCGCGGGTTCGCTATGCGGCAGTGAGCCAGATGAGTTCTTTGGGGCACGAAGACTTAGAGGAGTCTTTGACTATCTTGCTCAATCGCCTCTACACCGATTCTGAAATGGACGTAAAGGCTGCTGCTGCCGATGCTATTGGGGCACTCCAGCTTACGCAGGCGTATCCAGATCTCGAAAGCTGCTACAAACAGACGACGGACTGGCTGTTGCAGATGAGCATTATTGCAACCCTGGGTGAACTGGGCGACCCCCGCGCGTTTGAGTTGCTCAAAGAGGCGCTCTCTTCGCCAGAAGGGCTGGTGCAGGGAGCAGCCATTGGCTCTCTGGGGGAACTCAAAAACCCTGAGGCGGTGCCGCTGCTGCGACCCTTTGCAACCCATGAAGATTGGCAAATTCGCTACCGCGTGGCGCAGGCGCTGGGTAACTTGGGTGGAGCTGAGGCGAAGGCACTGGCAGAAGACTTGAGCAAAGA
>JAGVDA010000228.1 GCA_020058975.1 Thermosynechococcus sp. WC_1
TCTTCAGTGTGGCGCAGTTCACCAAACTTATCGCGGTAGCTTAGTCCCTTAATTTCATCCCAAGGCTTGTCTTCCGCCAGTTCTTTACAGGTGTAGTCAAACTCATGACGACAGGCAAAATCAATAATCGGATTATCCAGCAAGGTTTGCTCTGCTAACACCGCAACGTGTGCGCCAATCAAACCCACCTTAACGTCAGGATTTTGAGCCTTAATGGTTTCGGCAAACTTAACATCATTGGCGAGAGAAGGCGTACTGGTGTGCAAAATCACCAGCTCATAGTCTTGAGCAATCTTTAACACCTCATCTACCCCTTGACCGTGAGGGGGCGCATCCACCAGCCGACTGCCCGGAACCAGTGCCGCAGGCTGCGCTAGCCAGGTTGGATACCAAAACGACGTAATCTCCCGTTTAGCCTGATAACGGGAACCCGCACCGCCATCAAACCCATCAAACGAAGGAGGACTTAGAAATAGCGTTTTTTTCATGGGATGTTTTTTTCTCACCGACGGCTTGGGAAAAGTATAGCTCCAACCGAACTTAGGGCTAGGTCGCATCAAAAAATATTGCTCAGTCTTGATGATCTAAATCACAACGTTTACACTTAAATTGTGAAAAGCTATTTGCATGTGGTCATAAATCTCTCTGATTTTGACAAATGCGCTAGAAAGTCCCAACCAAACCTTAGAGGTTAGTTATGAACGCCCCGGTCTTTGCATCCCTCTCCGCTTCGCTGTTTGCTGGCGCTGCTCTTTTCACCGCCGTCTCTCCAGTTGCGGCTCAGCCGAGTGATGCTAAGTTTTCGTGCGGCACCAGTCAGGGCGCTCCAGCCACCGTTGTGCAAACTGCGAGAGGCAAGATTACGGTCATTCGCTGGGTTTCAGATGCATTTGGAGAAAACTATGCGCCAGACTATCGCTGTCGTGTAGTTTCGGCAAAGTTTCAGCAGTTTCATCAAGACGGTAAGCTCAACTATCTAACCACAGGCATTTCCAATGGTCAGTCTGTTGTATGCGTTGCGAATGCTAAAGGTGGGCCATGCAGTGGGGTTTTGTTTACCCTTAAGCCAGGCAGCGACCCACTCAACACCCTCACTCGGCTGATGAATGTCAGAGTACAGGCGGGGCCAGCGCTAAATGAAAGTACGGCTGGGTCTAGTGAAGTGGGAAGTGAGCAGTATATTGACGTCGCTAATTTCCTGAGTACCGCCCCGACCGACAATAATTCATTGGTTGAGGCGGCACCCATTCAATCAGATGTGTCGTTAACAACGCCTACAACAGGTCTTTGGTAGGCTTATAAACCTCGCCAATGCAACCCGTATTTTTCTTTTGGGTCAAGGTGAGATTTGCCCCAACGATTATTGGCGACATTCAGCGGCGTTTGATTCAGACATTTTAAAAAGCTGGGCTTGCAGATTTCGTATAGAACCATCCATCTCTCTTGGGTGCGTTGATGTTTTGCACCTAATGCTTATTCTCGAATATCCTCTGCACTCTGGTTCCAGCCACTGGAATCAGTTTTTGGTATCTTGTTTTAGCTATAGCGATATGAGGCTCCAGCATTAAGACATCTCTGCTAAGTCCCAAAAACTCTAGGTCTCATCTTAGGTGGGTGTTAAATCATTCTTTAGACAGAACTTAGTGTAAAGTGCAAACCCTAGTATTAGAAGAAAGCTTTAGTGTTGAATCTATACATTGCGGTTCAGCGCAAAAGGACCTCAAAGTAACCGACATCAGAGGAACACCATCATGGTTCAGCGTGGATCTAAAGTCAGAATTCTTCGACCAGAATCTTACTGGTACCGCGAGGAAGGTACGGTTGCCTCTGTTGATCAAAGCGGCATTAAGTACCCCGTCATTGTCCGCTTTGAAAAAGTTAACTATGCTGGCGTAAATACAAACAACTTTGGTCTACACGAAGTAAAAGAAACCCAGCCCCCTGCTAAATCCAGCAAAAAGCCAGCCGCTGCTGCTAAGCAAACGCCTGTAGAAGCTGCTGCACGAACCACAGGTCAGGCTACTGATGCTGAAGTTCGGCCTGGCGCTGCACCAGAAGCCGCTGGCGCAGAAGACCCCAGCACCCCAGGCACACCCAATCAAGGAACTGAGTCAAATTAGATCTTTTTGATCAATTACACGTCATAAAGCTGCATCAAAAGTAAAGTTGGCGCTAGACTTTTCTGTTTACTCATCCCAAGGTAAAGCGTAAGGTTTAGCGCCAATCATGCTGATAATTTAGCTCCGGCATCCGCCAAAGCCAAAGAAGCCCTCAACGTTGGTCTTTTTCTGGGTGCCGTTGGGCATTACTGCATTACAAACTTTTGCGTCTCCGCGCTCTAGCTCTTGGTAGTCAATCATGGCGTCTTTTAAATTGGCTTCAGAGAAGTCTGTATCTTGAATGATGGCATTTCTAAAGTTGACGGCGCGGAGGTTGGCGCGTTTAAAGTTAGCGTTTTGCAAATTTGCCCCCGATAGGTTTGCGGCCTCTAAGTTAGAGTCTTTGAGCTTGGCATCTCTAAGATTGGCATTGCGCAAGTCTGCCCCCACAAGGTTGCATCGCTCACATTCCCCCGTTTGTTTGAGGCGTTGTAGGTCTCTGGGGTCAGCACCTTGAGCAGTCTGCATCATTCCGAGCGCGGCACAAACGGTGGCAGCAGCGATGTAGACAATGCGCTTCATGATTTAAAACTCCTTTTTGGTCAATGGGTGTTTAACACAGGATATCTTTGGAGTCTTCAGCCGTTTATGGTCTATGGGTTTGCTCCAAAGATCACCCTTAGTATGCAATCAAAGTCAATGCTTAGATGTGACGTGGTCTAACCCTAATCTGTGATCGTCGTCACTGATAGAAAGTCTGTGGTGCATAATAAGGGCGACGTTTAAGGCGACAGGTTGTGAAGCTTCAGGTTGGCTTATTTTTAATGCTTACGGTAGGCTCCTTGGGGTTAGGGCTTTGGATTCGCGATCGCCACATCACTAAGCCGCCCCACGCCCAGCTTTCTATGACAGACAATGCCACTGTCAGCCTGCCAGTGGAGGATTACGGTGGACACCTTTATCTTCAGGGCAAAATCAACGGTATTGCTACAAAAGACCTGATTTTAGATAGTGGTGCCGCTGATGTCTTTATCAGTGAATCGCAGGTAAAAATTTTGGGGCTTCAACCCCAAGGCAAAGTGAATATCCCTGGCAGATCCAAAACGATTCCAACGGCCTATGTCCCTAACCTCTCCCTTCAGTTAGGCAACTCGTTAACGCTGAAAGATCCAACCGTTGTGATTATTCCTCAGGCCGAGGTTAAGGGGTTAGAGCAATATTTTGGACGGACGGTCAGCGGCATCATCGGCTACGAACTCTTTGAGCAGTTGGTGGTTGAACTAGACTACCAGCGTCAAACCCTTCGGCTTCACCGCCCTCAGACCTATCAATACCAGGGTAGTGGGCAGCGTATTCCCTTGGTGATGGAGGGCGATCGCCCCTACATTAACGCCACCATTACGCCCTACGGCTACCCTGCCCTGCCCAGCAAGCTTTTGATTGATCTGGGCAGTAATGCGGCGCTCTCGTTAACGGCAGCGTGCGGCATAGATCAACGGCTGATTGCAGCCGCCCCGCGCACCCTACGGCGACCCCTCGTCACCATTCAGGGCGCGGACGAAATTGTATTGGCACGAGTGCAGAGCTTAGCCATTGGGGCAACGGTGCTAAAGCAGCCCACCGCCGTCTTGGGTAAAGCTAAAGGGGAAGACTGCGATCGCCTCTCTGGCACCATTGGCTATCAAATCTTGCGGCAATTTAAGGTGATTTTAGATTATCCCCATCGTCAGTTTATTTTAGAACCCCGCCCACAGATTCCTTACGACTATGACCTCAGTGGGCTATGGCTAGAGGCAACTGGCTCACAGCTTAATCAATGCCGCGTGGGTGCAGTCACAAAAAACACACCTGCGGCAAAAGCAGGTGTGAAAATCGGAGATCGGCTTGTGCAGATTAACGGCATGTCAACCTCAGCACAAACCTTAGTGAAAATTCGGCAGCAGTTAAGCCAAGTGGGACAAACCGTCACGCTTCGCCTTGAGCGTGAGAAAAAGCCGTTTTCAGTTCGTCTAAAGCTCCAGCCGCTGCTCTAAGCCGATAGCCGGAGAGGCGATCGCCCAGTACGGGGTTCTGCTAAAACGTGAATGGGCTGCTCCATCAGCGACTCGACTAACAGCCGACGATACAAATCGCTGAGCTGCGCTGCAACGCCCGTCCAGCTAAAGTTTTCCTGTACCCAGGTCGTTGCCTGCGTTCTGACTTGAGCCGACCAGTGAGACTGCGTTAAAACCTGCTCCATTGCTGCCGCAAAACCCTGCACATCTTGGGGTGCTACCAGTAGCCCTGTTTCTTCAGGTACCACCGTAAACTTTAGACCGCCCACGTTTGAGGCAATCACAGGCGTACCACAGGCCATCGCCTCAATGGCAACCAAGCCAAACGGCTCATAGTGACTGGGAATCACGCAAACATCCGCAGCGGTGTAGTACAGCGGTAGACGGTCATGACCCACCTGACCCGCAAACGTTGTGTTGTCAGCAATGCCCAGTTCTGCAACCAGCGCCTCAATTCGCGATCGCTCATCGGCATCGGCTTGACCAGGCTGACAGCCCCCCACAATTACAAGTCGGAGTGTTGCCTTAAGCGCGTCTTCAGTTCGGTTATACAGCTCAGCAAAAGCCCTGACTAGGGTTTCAATGCCCTTACGCGGGTCAAATCGCCCCACGTAGACGACTACTTTTTCGTCTGAGCCAAACCCTAAGGCTGATCTCGCATCTGATTGGGGCAAAAGGCGAAATGTGTCTACGTCGGTGCCACAGGGGATGACCTCTACATAGCCGCCCTTTGACACCAGTGATCGCAGATGTTCTTGCTCTTGAGGGCTAGTCGCCACCACGCAGGTTGCCTGCTCTAAAATCTGCTGCTCTGCGGCAAGACGAGTGTGGGCAATGGGAGGCCGCGCTAAGGTTTGATACTTGATTGCACCCAAAGAATGATAGGTATGAACAAGCTGGATGTTGCTCACCTGCTTTAGCTGAAGCCCCACCCAGCCAGACATCCAGTAGTTGGTATGCACCAGAGGGTAGTTGCCGCCGTCCTTCGCCTGAAACTTAAGCAGCGATTCTACAAACTCCGGCATGTACTGAAACAGTTCATCGCGCGGAACAAAGTGTTCTGGCCCAGCACTCAGGCGAATGGTGCGACAGTGGGGGCTGTGCTGCACTATAACGGCATCGTCTAGTCGCGTCTTGCGCGTAAACATATCCACTTGCCACCCCAACCGCGCGAGGGCTTCGCCAACCTTGCGAACGTAGACATTTTGCCCACCCGCTTCTTCTCGACCAATATCGGCAGCAGGATCACCATGCTCAGAAATGAGGGCGATCGACTGACGGGATGGAATCGAGCGCCGCGAGACGGCGAAGGAAGAAGATTTTGATTTTGGACTCTCAAGTCTGGAGCTGTGGCCTATTAATGTTGTTTGCATAACATTCGGTTCCGTTGCTTCACTTCATTGCTTAATAACTAGAATTTGGCTTGCGCCTGAGCCTGACGGCTCCTTTCACCTATTAATGACTGGTCAACAAAACAGGGGTGCGGCTATGACCATTTTTAGATGCGATACCAGACGCCAACTGGCGGTACACGGCTTCGTAGCCATCGGTCATTTGCGTCACGCTAAAGCGAGCCGTAACGTGGTCACGACAGGCCACCCGATTAATCTTGTCAATGTCTCTAACGGCCTGGACACATTCTTCAACGGTGTCGCATAAGTAGCCTGTTTTGCCGTTGGCAATGACCTCTGGTGTAGAACCAAGCCGCATGGCAACCACAGGCGTACCCGCTGCCATAGACTCAATCATCACCAAGCCGAACGGTTCGCGCCAGGTAATGGGGAATAGAGTGGCGATCGCCCGTCCCATCAGCTCGTTCTTTTGAGCATGTTTAGCCTCACCCAAAAACTGAATCTGGCGACCATCAATGTGGGGCTTAACCTCACGCTCAAAAAATTCCTCGTCCACGGGGTCAACTTTGCCTGCCATTTTGAGGGGTAGCCCCGTTTTTTGGGCAATGGCGATCGCATGATGTGGCCCTTTCTCTGGCGACATTCTGCCCAGAAAGGCAAGATAGGGCGGCTCATCTGCCGTCGGGAAAAACCGATGGCGATTAACATCAATGGCGTTGTAGACCGTCGCCACACAATTGAGACCCAGTTGCGAATCAACCTGCGAATTAGAAATACTCACATAAGGCTGCTCTTTAGCATGGTGATAGAGCTTTGCGCTATCAGCCGTAAAAATACCGTGCAGCGTATGCACGGTCGGGGTTTTTATCAATTTTGCGTAGGGCAGCGCAGCAAACCCCATGTGAGAGTGAATAATGTCAAATTCCGCAGCGCGCTGATAAACATGACTCAGCTGAAGCGCTTCATAAACGCCATATTCTTTAACCGCCGCATCAAGGCGTAAAGCCCTGGGGTGAATAGAAGACAGCTTGGCCTCAGTCGTAGAATCTCCAGAGGCGAACAGCGTCACATCATGCCCTCGATTCACCAGTTCATCGGTGAGTAGACCCACAACCAATTCAATACCGCCGTAGGCAGGAGGGGGAACACTTTCCCATAGGGGCGCAACTTGAGCAATTCTCATCATCTCTCTCCTTGAGCTAGACGCTAGCAAAGAAAAAGTCGGTTATTTCTCTAGCGTTGCTCGATAAAGTTTTCTTAAGATTCAGTAAAAATAACGTCAGTGCTTACGCTATTATAGCTTGCTTCATTTTATAAAGTGAAGTACGGGTTCCCGAATTATTCACTTCAGCACTGTTATGAATGATTTAGATTTTGCCTGGGTTGATATTAGTTAACTTCTTTCAGGAGTTTTACGATCAACCCTGAAAGCATCTCTAGTAGGGGCTTATAGCTTTCATATCTATTTTAAATTCGGATAATTTTTACCATAAGCTAAGCCTACTCCGATCAAAGAATGCTGAAAAACCACACGAGATAGATTCTTCAATAGACCAAAAGGAAGACATAAATCCCTTAAAAACAGGTATTAACTCTGAATTTCTGGCACGAATAGGCTGTAATTGATGGAGCCGCAAGGCACATGACACTTCGTGTTTTAAGTGTGAGTGAAGAATATCTGCCGCCTCTACACAACAGATACAGCAGGGGTTATAGTCGTTGCAGATCCATCAAGTACTTGAATGACCTACTGAACTGTTTCCTCATGGGGAACTTCATTCATGGGCGGTAGCGTCAACTTTATCTATCTAGCCATCTGAGGAATTATGAACGATACAAGACTGGGCTTTGTGTGCATTTTAGGCGCAATGACGGCAGCAGGCTTTATGCTTTCGCAGCCACTTCAGGCTCAAACCAATCCTGTGATGTTAAAGCCTGCTTCTCCTAAAGTCGCAAAGCCTGTTCCTCGTGTGCTGGTAAAACCCACCCCTAGTCCAGCAGTGCAAAAGCCTGTTTCTGCGTCATCAGCGCGTAGTTTTGAAGCCAAGTTTGAGGGGCTAAGAGATTCTCAAGGGCAAGTTTGCGTAAGCCTATTCTCTGGCGCGAATGAGTTCCCGAAGGACAGCAGCCCTGATTTACTCCTCAAACGCTGTGCGCCTGTCTCTAATAAAACAGCTTCTATTGTATTTAGCGATCTTAAGCCTGGAGACTATGCCATTGCCGCAGTTCATGATGCAAACAGCGATTCAAAACTGAATAAAGGCGCTTTTGGCATCCCAGAAGAAGGGTTTGGTTTTTCTAATAATCCTGAAATCGGCTTTAGCGCTCCTAGCTTTGCGGAAACTAAGTTTAAGGTTACAGGCACTCCGTCTGTGGTTTCAATCAAGTTCCGCTACATGAAGTAGATCATAGAAAACAATAGTGCAGGTGGTCAGATCCTAGTGCGGCTATAGTGAAAGGGTGAGGTGGAATCTTGAATTTGCTGAGATAGTTAATCTATACATGTTTGCGTCAGAGGATCACTATGTTCGAACTCGTGCAAGCTGTACTGCGAAGTGACGAAAAGTCTGACTTTCGCGAGCTTATTGCTAAGTTTCGCAGCACTGACAGAAAATATCTCTTGCGAAACGAGATTTTGCAGGCGTTTGAGCAAACGTGCCAAGACCTGAATAAGCCTCCCTATTTTTTCCATAGCTCTCGTCTGGGTGAGCTGATTCACCTCACCCACGAAATTCTTTTAGAGAATGAAAGCCTGTGGATTATTTTGCGCCCTCGCATTGCGCGGCAGATCATTTTTCGGGTGTCTGCCGATCTCAGTAGCGTAGACTTAATGCCTACAGAAGCGCTACTAGATTTACGCGATCGCCTGGTGAATCGCTATGAGCAAGGCATTGTTGAAATTGACGTACAGCCCTTTTACGATCTGGATTTGACCATCCAAGATCCGCGCAGCATAGGAGAAGGACTGGCCTGTCTGCACCGATACCTTGCCACAGAACTGGGTCAAGACCCCCAACAGTGGACTCAATCTATTTTTGAGGTGCTGCGAGGGCATCACTATGAAGGGATGTCTCTGCTCATTAACGATCGCATCAGCAGCAGCGAAAATTTACAGCAGCAGGTGGGAGAGGCGATCGCCCTACTGCACCATGCTGCCCCCCATACCCCCTACGAAGAAATTCATCTTGATTTGCAGTCTGCGGGGTTTGAGCCAGGTTGGGGCGGAACTGCCGCTCAGGCACTCGCTGCTCTAGAACTATTGGCTCGACTGCTCCAAAGCCCAGACGTAGGCGTTTTAGAGGCTTGGATTGCCAGGATCCCCACCAGTTTCAAGATTGTTCTCATCTCTATTCATGGATGGGTGGGTCAAGATGGCGTACTGGGTCGCCCAGAGACGGCTGGGCAAGTGGCCTATGTTCTCGACCAGGCAAGACATCTAGACCTAAAGCTCACGCAAGAAATTAAGGATGCTGGGCTAGATCGGTTTGGCATTCAGCCCAAGATCGTCATTTTGACACGGCTGATCCCAGACTGCGAAGGAACCCAATGCAGTTTGCCCCAAGAGCAGGTTCAGGGCGCAGAACACACCTGGATTTTACGGGTGCCCTTTCGAGATAGCGCCGATTCTGTCCTTCAGGAATGGATCTCTAAGTTTGATATTTGGCCTTACCTAGAGCGGTTTGCCCACGAAGCGGAGCAAAGCTTACTCGCCCATTTTCAGGGCAAGCCAGATCTGATGATTGGCAATTATACCGACGGCAATCTTGTGGCATTTTTGCTGGCGCGTCGGCTCAAAGTACCCCACTGCATGATTGCCCACGCCCTCGAAAAACCTAAATACCTCTTTAGCGATCTCTACTGGCAAGACCTAGAAGACCGCTACCATTTTTCACTGCTCTACACCGCCGATATTATCGGCATGAACGCCGCTGACTTTATCGTCACGTCTTCTTACCAAGAAATTATGGGCACCCCCGACACCACGGGGCAGTTTGAGTCTTACCAAAGCTTTAGTATGCCGCAGCTTTTTCATGTCGTAAACGGCATTGAGCTATGCAGCCCCAAATTTAACGTGGTTCCCCCTGGCATCAACGAGCGCGCGTTCTTTCCATTCCATCTGACCCAAGAGCGCGTGGTTGGAGAGGGCGATCGCCTCTCTCACTTGCTCTTCACCCAAGCAGATGACCAAATCTTGGGCTACTTCAAAGACCCCGCCAAACGCCCCATTCTTAACTTTGCCCCCATTAACACCGTCAAAAACCTCTCAGGGCTAGTCGAGTGCTTTGGTCAAAGTCCTGAACTGCAAAGCCGCTGTAATCTGATTGTGCTGACGGGCAAGCTGCACCCCAGCGAAGCCATTAATGTAGAAGAGGAGTCTGAAATCGAAACGTTGCATAGTCTGATTAAGCAGTATGACCTTGAAGGCCATATCCGCTGGATCGGACGCCCCATTTCCAGTATGGATTTAGGCGAAGCGATGCGCGTGCTGGCAGATCATGGCGGCATTTTTGTCCACTCCGCTCGCTTTGAACCCTTTGGACTCACCGTTCTCGAAGCCATGACCTCAGGATTGCCCACCTTTGCGAGCCAGTTTGGTGGCCCTGCCGAAATTATTGAAGATAACGTCAGCGGTTTTCTAATTAACCCCACCAACCTCGAAGAAACCGCCCATCGCATTCTTGAATTTTTAGGTCGCTGTGATGAGCAGCCCGACTATTGGGGAAATCTATCAGAACGAGCCATTCATCGCGTCCAAGATCGCTATAACTGGGATAACCACACCACAAAACTGCTGGCACTTGCTAACCTATATTGGTTCTGGAACCAGCTCAAGCCTCATAACCGCGAACCCCTCTTTCGCTATCTAGAGCTGATGTATCACTTTATTTATAAAGATCGTGCCGCTAAACTGCTAGCGCATAGGCAGGATTCTGAGTCATGATGTTTTCTTAACTTTTGCTGCTGTTGCTGTCGCCCACCAAAATATCGCTTTATGGGATGAGGAGATGCCCCCTTCAATGCAAACGATCGCCCCTTTACTACCCGCACTAGATTCGCCAAACCTAAGCTACACCGATTGGACAGTCATTGAGACGCAGTTTTGCCCTGCCCTCCTGCATTCACGAGAAACCGTCTTTACCATTGGCAATGGCTACCTAGGCACACGGGGCAGTTTTGAAGAAGGATACCCCCAAGACCTAAGCGCAACGCTCATTCACGGCGTATTTGACGATGTGCCCATTGTCTATACAGAACTTGCCAACTGCCCAGACTGGCTGCCTATTACCCTCAGCATTAACGGCGAAGCCTTTCGGATGGATCAGGGAACCGTCCTTAAGTATCAGCGGCAACTTGACCTCCAGCAGGGAATTTTGAGCCGAACCGTGCGGTGGTGCAGCCCCAACGGGCGCACGGTAGACCTGCGATTTGAGCGCTGGGCTAGCATGGACGATCCCCA
>JAGVDA010000367.1 GCA_020058975.1 Thermosynechococcus sp. WC_1
GTGATCGTCTATCGAACCGCCTCTAGGGGCTGCAAACACAAAATCGGTCGGCTCATGCACCAAAGGCTTCCGGCTGGTCAGCATAGCCTTAAGGTCAGGGTTTAGATAAACCGTCCGGTCACGATTGGTTTTTGTCTCCTTCAGTCGCCGCCTGCGACTCATGCTCACCCCAAACCAGACCGATGAGCAGTCTACTGAGACGTGCTGCCATTGGAGGGCGATCGCCTCGCCAGTCCTCGCGCCAGTGCCGAATAAGAACCGGGCGAAATCTGCATACCCGTGATAGTACCGATTGGCTTCAAACGCCTTCAGGATGCGCTGAATCTCATTTTCTGTGAAAGGCCGAGGCTTTTGCTTGGGTGGCACCCGTGCTTTTACGTCCGTCCACGGGTTAGCCTGCACCGCGTCATTCTTGATGCCCCAATCCCAGCAAGCCCGACACAGCGATAGATAGTCTCGGATCGTCGTAGGACTGATGGCAGTCATCAAATGCTCCTTAAACCGCTCACAGTCGCGCTCCTTTAGTTCGAGCGCTAGCCGAGTTTTGAAAAACTCATCCAGCTTCTTTTGAAGAGCCTCATATTT
Source organism: Thermosynechococcus sp. WC_1 (assembly GCA_020058975.1). Classification (GTDB taxonomy): domain Bacteria; phylum Cyanobacteriota; class Cyanobacteriia; order Thermosynechococcales; family Thermosynechococcaceae; genus JAAURS01. The sequence goes on from JAGVDA010000367.1 coordinate 586, forward strand.
TTCGATGGTGCGCTCATCTACTCGTGAGCGTTTGTAGGCCGTAAATTTTGCAAACAGTGCCGAGACAGGTTGGCGATCGCCTCGTCTGGCGTCTGGCTTGTACTTATTGAGCGTTGGGTCAAAGTTGCCTGTAGAAATATCTCCCTCAATGCGCTTTGCCAGCATCTCAGCCCCAATCCTATTGAGCTGTGTGTCGCCCATCCCAAGTGAGAAAAAGTAGCGCTGCCCTGCATGGCTGAAAACCAAGCGCAGGTTGCCTTTGAGCGAGTGAATTGAGATTTTGCCTTTAGCCAAAACAGATCACACACCGATCACAGATACCCTATTAAAACACGCTAGGATGCTTGAGTCTTCGTGAGTGTTTTTAGGGAGAGGATCACGGAAAGACTTTCCTGTAAAAGCGAAAACCCCTTGTACTGCAAGGGGTTTAGGGTATGGACACATCCCGACTCGAATAGTCAGAACGTATTACAGGATGGGACATACTGGACTTGAACCAGTGACTTCTCGCATGTCAAGCGAGCGCTCTACCACTGAGCTAATGCCCCAGACTCCTTCTTTTTGCCCAATACCCTACTGGAGGCTTTTCGATGCCGTATTCATTGCACCACTTGGCGATCGCCTTATCACTGACCCCAAACTGCTTTGATAATTGCAGCATAGGGAGAGCATAAACAAGCTTGATCAATTCCTCTTTAGAGGGACGATCAACCCGCCTGAGACTTTTGCGGCCACACTCAGGGCTGCAATGCTTTTGAGTTTTCTTTGCATGTCTTGGCAATGCAAATTCTCTGCCGCACACGGCACAGACTCTTAGCTTTCTGACAGCTAAGTAAGCCCCGTCGTCGCACTGGATAAGGGTTACATCCTCTTTTGCTAACTTGTGAACAAGCTGGTGCGAAGACTCATTCTTGAAGATCATCAAGTTAGAAGCTTCGTTATTGGCCTTGTCTTCATCAATATGATGAACAACCTCTCCAGGCAGAAGCGGTCGTGTCAAGGCTAATTCAGCTTGCGCTCTATGCACGTAAGAATGTCTCCCAACAACCCTTCTAGTATATGGATTTTGCATTACTCGAACCCGTGACTACTTTTAAGTGTAGTTGATAGTTCGAGTGCTAGCAAGTTTTGTCCTGTTCTAGACAAGCTTTTTAGCTTTTTCTCAGCAGAAGACCCCCACGATGTCAAGGTGAGGGTTTATAGGGTAAAAAGCTTGGCAAATAAGGGTTTGAAGTTAGTGGGAATCTGTGATCACAGCTTGATCACAGTATAGGTAAGCGCGAAAAACAGCCAAAGACCCCCACTAAGGCCACTAAAATTAAGATGTGTTTCCCCCCTTTTGAGTTGCCCATAATGCCCACATTGCTAGAAATCGAAGAGGCGATCGCGGCTCAATTTCCCCTAGCTCATGACCAATCCGATGGTGAAATCGTAATTGACCAAACCTCTCAGACAATTTATTTTAGCGACGGCGCTCAAAGAATCTGCGGCTATAAAGGTGCCGACCGTCTGTTTTTCCTAGAGCTGTTTGATGATAGCTCTAGCCGCGCAATTTCGACGATTCAGCAGTCTGATTCTGTTCTCTGCTATCGGCTCAACAGTGGGCATCCGGTTGATGTTAAAACCAGCTCTCGTAAGCTGGTTAAGGCGGTGGTCAACATTTGCCCTGCTGTGATTGAGGGGCAGATGTGTTTAGTCTTGTTCTTGCGCGTGATTGAGCCTCACAGCCCAGAGTATACAAACGATTCGTCACCAGCTTTATCAGGGGTGGCAGGCCAAGCGGTTTCGGCAGGTATGGCAGGGGCTAACTGGTGGATCGGGCTATCTCTCAAAAATCGAGTTGTGATATCTGGGGGATTAATCTGGCTACTGGTGTTAATTGCTTTTGTGAAACCAGAGCCACTGAGCAAGTTGATCCAGGTGGTTATTCCTCAAGGAAAAAAAGAAGATGGGCGATCACCTGCACAAACCTATAAAGATGGCAAGGATCGAGTCATCCATTTTAACGACTAAAACCCCCAATTTGCCTCAACTTTAAACACCTCAAAGCGCCCATCCGGTGACACTATTTTTAAGTCACTGCCGATAGGCACTTTTTCTTTGCCTGTAACTTTTTGCCCATTGACCTCAATACTATTCCCCGCATCCACTCCGATGAGCTGTCTCCCTGCACTAGGGCGTCCCACTGCCCAAAATCGCAGTGGGGCTATCGGCTGTGGTGGTTCGGGGGGGAATCCTGGTACAGTGCGATTGTAGTAGCCAGCACTGACGTATTGAGTCTGCCCTTGCGCGGTGGCAGTCACTAGGCCAGCGCCTGTGCCTAAAACAGTGAT
>JAGVDA010000316.1 GCA_020058975.1 Thermosynechococcus sp. WC_1
ACTGTGTCCGTACTGAGCCTCCAGAACAGGTACTTCAGCGGTTTCAAATTTTGTTTATTCAGGGTGGAATGTACTCTGAACCTAGCATTCGGATGACCCTGCATGAACTGGTGCGAGGGGGCAACCTTAAGCATAGTTTTCAGCCGTTTTTTAACCGCTGCTGCTTTATTTTGATCAACCGCTGGCAGATGAATATGCTCCATCGAGGAGCCATCGTTGAGTTGGTTGAGCTGCTCCATCAGTGCCGTGGGGCATCGGTGATTGGGGGACAGCCCAGCTCCACCGGACGCCTGCGGTTTTCAGTGCATGAGTATGTGCGCAGCCCCTACTTTCAGCGTATCCGGCAGTTAGCTGACCTGCTGAACCCTAATAACGATACTGATAAACAGCGCCCTTTATCGACTCTTCTGCACCGCTATCCGTATCTTTATCCGCACTGTCTGACTAATCAAGATGATGGCGAAGACTACCAGAAGCTGATTGTTGTGACCCAGCGCAATGCAAGTCAGCAGTTTCAGCAGGATTTATCCAGCTATCTGACGTATTCGATGATTCAAAAAGAAAAGCAGCATCAAATTATATCAACACAACCTTCAAAGAACCCGACGCTGTTGACCCATCAAGATATGTGCTCAAGCTTAAAGCACTACATTGCTAAAGTAGACTCGCGCGGAACCTATAAGGATATGGCGCAGCAGTTTTGGCTACCAGGAGAGCAGCCTCAGACCTATGGCAGGTTTAAGGTGGCTTTGACGGACTACATTGCCAGCAGTATTCCATCAAAGTTTGGGCAATGTCGATTTAACGATCAGTTTCGCGGGTATCTCAGTGGCCTTCACCCCGAGAGTGATGCCGCGGCGGTCAATGATTTTCTGTTGGTGCGCACCTGCAATCAGGTGCTCAATTTTATGGTGATTGAGAGTAAACAGCGACCCAATCACTCCGTATTTATGGATTTATTAAATAATTTAGGGTCTACGTTGACCGTAGGGCTGCTGCTGAAGGTGGTGCTGCTGTGCAACAAGGTGAAGCCTTACTTAGAGCGGCGGCTCTCTCTTCTGTTTCAACACTATGAATTACAAACCCGTGGATCTGTAGACTGGTTAGTCCGCTGTCTAGAGAAACTGAATCTGGCTTGGACTGCGCACTTTAGCGCTCAAAATTTATCCTATGTTCATTTGCTGTAAGGGTGGGCATATTTTGTTTCAGATGGGGGGTGCTGACTTAAGTTGGCACCCTCTCAACCCCTACAGCCGCATCCAAAGTCTTGTTGAAATGTCCGCCGATGGTTCTGGAATGGTTGATTTCAGTGCTGGTAGGGCTGCTGCGGTGCCGAGCGTCTGTGTTAAAGATTCTAGAAACGTTTCTTGTCGCTTCCGAAAGGCTTCTACATCGCCATCATTATTCATTAAGGCAAACCATACTACGCCTTTTTGGGTGGGCAATGCCCCCGCTAGGGCGCTTACGGTGTCTAAGGTGCCTGATTTGAGTACGGCCTGCTTGGGCAGCGATCGCCGTTCTAAAACGCTTTCATCCTGACCGATGACCGTAAAAATATCGGCGATGGTCATACCCTGAGGCTGCACAAGTCGCTCAATCGCTCTAAAAATGCCGCAGACCGCACGGGGTGATATTCGATTTGCAGCGGATAGCCCAGAACCATTGATGAGCTGAACTTCTGTAGGGCTGACACCTGTTGCGGCGATCGCCCTTTTTGCCACTATATCCGCGCCCCCCACGCTGTTGGCAATCATGTCAGCCATCGGGTTATTGCTATAGCGGTTCATCTTTTTAAGCAAGCTCGCCAGCGGCAGAGACTGATGTTGGGCAATCCATTGAGCATTCGCTGGGGGCACCTTGGCGGAGACAATGTCTCCTTTGATAGCAATCTGAGGCTTGAGTGTGGTTGTGGGTAAAGTTTGGTACTGCTGAAGTGCTTCTGGAGTCCATTTGGCTGAATCTAGCCCCTGGCGTAGTGCTGACCCTGCTGCTGCTGCCTGCGTTTCAAAATTCATATAAAACGGCCCTTGGATGACAAGATTGCCGTCAATTTGCTGGATGCCCTTTTGGGTGAGGAGGTTTCCCAGGGCGATCGCATCTTCCCAAACAAAAAACGGATCTTGTCCGCCTTGAATAATAAGATCCCCTTTGAGGACACCTTTCTGTACCACACCCGTAACGCCCACCCTGGTCTGATAGCGATAGGCCGCCCCAAGGGTTTGCAGTGCTGCCAGGGACGTAGCGGCCTTTGTTAAAGATGCTGCCGATAAAGGCACGTTGCCTTGGTAGTCTCCCAGTAAAGCCTGATCGCTTTGGATCCAGACGCCCAGTGTTTTTGGCAACGGGTTGTTAGCAGCAGCCACCACAAACGAGCTGATGGCAGGCTTAAGATTGCCAGATAAGGGTGCAAAATTAGTTGCAATGAGCGGCAGGAGCGCAGGAAGGGGTGACTGCACTGGCGCGGAGGAAGCAACCGCAGAGGGAGACGATTTTTGACAGCCGCTGGAGAGAAGCGCGAGACAAATGGCGATCGCAGTGAATCGGCGAGAACTGGCAATCAATCTACAGCAGTGCGTTAAAGGGGATGCGCTCATCAAACGTGTCTTAACCTAAGAAATTCAAAAAATCTCTATGATGGAGAACAGAAACAACATGGAAGGCATCTTCTGTACATCAAGCGACCCAGCGTGTCCCTGATAATTTTGCATGAACCTCAGCAAAGTTTCGCATCGCTCCCCATAATAGAAAAAGCTTAGTTCAAAACGATTGCTTTAATTTTTACTCAATCGTACTAACTATCGTTACTCGAAGCCCGAGAGGATTTGCCAAATGAAGCAACAAAACCCTACCGTTCAGATTTACCCTAAATCACGCCGCATCCAGTCTCTGCTGATGCTGAGCGTTTGGATGAGTCTGAGCAGCCTCGTAGGGCTAGGAGCCTTTACGCGGTCTACAGCATCCGAACTGGTTATTTCTGAACCGTCTTCTACCGCCTCAAATACTGCGCCAGAACCTGCTGCTGCCCCCGCAGTTCCAGAACCAGTAGTTGAAGCAGAACCTATCGCTGCACCTGAACAGTTTTCATCTGCACCGATTGAGCCAGAGCCGATTGAGCCAGCGTTTCAGGCTCCAGCTGCGATCGCCCCAGCACCAATCCCCCAAGCCTCCGAACCTTATATTGATACCAAAGACTATAGTGTAGGCGCAACGGAACCCTACGCTCCCCCTGATCAAGTGGTCGTTAATGAGCGTTCGTCTGGTTGCCAAGCAACACTATCAGCCAGTCAGTCTGTCGCGGCTAGTTTGTGTGCGGCACCCCCCGCGCAGTCAATCTATACTTCACCGTCTGAAGCAGGTGAGCAGGCTCCTGCTTGGGCGAGTAATCGCTGGGCTACACCTTCAGGCGCTGAGAACTCAGCAGGCGTCAGCGCTCAGACCATTCAAGGGGCTTTGAACTATACCGCCGTACCACCCCAAAACTTAGCCATTAAGCCACTGACGGGCGCAAACCCCCTCAAGTGGATTCTTAACGGTGGGGAGCGCATGATTTTTCCACTGGTCAATCCGGTGGATATCACCTCTATTTTTGGCTGGCGGGTTCACCCCATTACAGGTGAATGGCGTTTCCACTCTGGTACTGACCTGGGTGCGCCAATGGGCACTCCGGTATTAGCGGCCTACTCTGGCAGGGTGAGTGTGGCAGAATTTTTGGGCGGCTATGGTCTCTCGATTTTGCTAGACCACAATCAGGGTAAGCAAGAGACTCGCTATGCGCACTTATCTGAAGTTTTTGTAAAACCTGGACAGTGGGTGCAGCAAGGTACGGTGATTGGGTTGGTTGGCAGTACAGGTAACTCGACGGGGCCTCATCTTCACTTTGAGGCGCTACAGGCTACACCTGAGGGCATGGTTGCGGTTGACCCCACTGCTGAGCTTCAAACGACGATGACTCAACTTGCGAAGGCGCTGCAAACGGCTCGTCTTACGGCACAACAGCCTACTGTTAAACCAAAAGGTTAGGCAGTTTACGTGAGAGACAAGTGAAGCTGATTGTCTCAAAAACTTATGGATGCAAAAAGAAATGACATTCGGTCATAATCGAATGTCATTTCTTTTTGCTATGTCTGTCCATATTCTTTACCTGTATGATTGCTAGGGATCAGGAACTTGCAAATCGCGGCAAATTTTACGAGCCAAGAAGTCATTTATTTCACGATGGCGGGGTATGACTGAGGATTTCTGCACGATACGATTAATGTAAATAGTGTGACTTGCCCCTTCTCGCAAAAAATCGCAGCCATTGGCCTCAAGATGACGGATTAAGTCAAGGCGTTTCATTCGGCTGACAGAATAACAGATTCTCGAATAACGTCTTGGCCTAAAAGCTGCTCTTCTGATAAGACTCGGTTGGCTTCTAGAACTAGATTGATCGCTTCTTCTAGATTAGCTCTAGCTTCTTCAAGCGTATTGCCTTGGGTGTTAGCGCCTGGTAACTCTTCAACAAATCCAATATAGCCTTCTGAAACCTTCTGAAAAACTTTGGTTAACTTGAGTTGCATTATTTACTCGCACAAATTTAAGGTGTAAACGTTAATTTATCTATTCAAGAACTTCCTCATTATCTATACTTTCTGAAAAAGCTAGATTCGGATGAATCTAGTAAAAAAGAATTGATCTCGTTTTCTACTTTCTGAGCTAATTTATAGTTCTCAGTCGTCAGTATTTCATAAGAATAGGAAGTGTTTGACGACCTGAGCTTGGCAGTATATGAAATATCTGAATCATAGTGATTTTCAATCAAATCTACAGCCAATGGATTAGAAATCTTTGCTGAGCCATTTCTTAAGAGAGGAGTGTATCGAGTCAAGCTGCATTCAAGTGAACTTTCCAAGGTTCTATTACAACTTAGCTCGATTGACGTAGGCCAATAAATCAAAAAAGCTAGTATAGTAATAAATCCTATTATTAAAAATGCAGAGTAATCCGTTTTTTCTGAAGATTTATTTGACATCA
>JAGVDA010000055.1 GCA_020058975.1 Thermosynechococcus sp. WC_1
ATTGGTTGGGGAACCATACACAGTAAGGCTTTTGGGAGTTCTAAACAACTTCTGAAGGTCGCTTTTGCTGTCAATAAGACAACGAGAGTAGGTCGTTAAGGGTTGTTTGGGGCGTTAAAGTTACCCCGAAAATTACCCCGCTATGTCAGCAGTCACAATTGAGAACCACGATGGACGGTATCGGCTCCGATGGCTGTACCTAGGCAAACGCTACACGATGAGCTGTGGGGTATCTGCTACCCCAACCGGAAAGGCGATCGCCAAACAGAAAGCTGCCCAGATTGAAATAGACATTAACGCTGGCTACTTTGACCACACCCTGGTTAAGTACAGACCCAAAACTCTAGGCAAAACAGCCACAGAGATAAGCTGCCCTGAACTGTTTGAGCGCTTTACCCAATATCGGTTTAAAGACTATGGGCTTGCCCCTGGTTCTAGAAGCCGCTACACCTGCATACAGAATTACCTATCAGCACGGCTAGATGTGCCAGCGCACCAGGTCAACGCACGCACTGCTGGCGACTTTGCAGCATACCTAAGTGAGCGACTGAGTGGCATTACCGCCAAGACCTATATCTACCTGATAGCAGCAGCATGGGACTGGGCAAAAGGACGCTACCACATAAGCGACCCAAACCCTTGGGCAGGCTTAGCCGTGAAGATTAAAACCCAGCAACAGCAGCGGGTTAAACCCTTTACCGCTGCTGAAGTGAAAGCCATCATTGGAGCCTTCCGCAGCTCCAAACGTTACCAGCACTACGCCGACTTTGTAACCTTCTTGTTTGGAGTTGGATGCCGCTTTGGTGAAGCTGCTGGACTGCAATGGAAACACGTTGCTGATGACCACCAGACCTGCTGGATAGGGGAATCAGTCAGTAGAGGACACCGCAAAAGTACCAAGACAGGCAAGGCGCGGACGGTGACGCTTAGCCCGACGGTGGCGAAGATGTTAGGCGATCGCCACACTTCTATCAAACCTAAACCCGATGACCTGGTGTTTCCCAGTCCCAAGGGCTTACCCATTAACGACCATCGGTTTAGAGCAAGGGCATGGAAAGCCATTCTTGAGCAATGCCATATCGAATACCGAAAACCTTACGCCGTCCGCCACAGTGCCATTAGCCACGCCTTAGCCAATGGGGCAAACCCAATGGATTTGGCTGAACAGACTGGACATGATAAGCGGGTGCTGCTGAGTACCTATGCCCATGCGATCGCCAAACAATCTTTATTTGTGGAGTTTTCTGGTTGACTCTGAAAAGCGTTTGACCCCATTTTTAAGAGAACCAACAGCCTTACTAGACTAACAAGCCGATAGCCCCCCGCCCTGAGAAAGCAAAGGCTATCGGCACTGGTTCCCCCAACCAAACGAAAGGCTTCAGTTCTTATAGTCCGATGCGTTCGGAAAGGATTTTTAAATGGTATTCCGTTTTGTTGAGACGCGCACTCTACGTCAGTATTTTGAGCTAGGCAAGTTTGGAGAAACCAAGCTTCGTTGCCAATTGTCCAGACCCCTTTACTGGATTCAGCCAGACCGTAAGGTGCTGTGGAACTTGGAGCTAGTTAGGGATTACCTGCTGCATGGTGGTGACACCCCAGAACACCAGCGGCTTATAGAAGAATATCTAGCAACTTTAGAGCCAATAGGCCGAAACCCGTCGCAGCGCAAGGCTGTGGCGACATAGCAGCGTGAGAAAAAAAGCCCCCCAACCGGGCAAAGGTTGGGGGGAAAAAACTAGAAATCTTATAGGCACATTATGACACAACCACTTTCTTCTGCTCATCGCACTGAAATTGTAGAGGGCAGCGGCGTATCAGAGGCGATCGCCAACCTCAACTTCAGCAGCATTGAAGACCCTTCTGAAGTTGACAAACTATTAAACCGCAACAATGACCGACGCTGGAAACATTGGTCTCATGGTGCAGGTTGGGCTGTCTCAGGCATTGACCTACAGACGGGAGAGCGAACCTTTTTAGGTGTTCAATTTAAACCTGATAAAGAAGTCCAGAAAGGCACTAAGAAAGACGGCACCCCAGACCATCAAAAATACTTTGGAGCCACCGACTACCCCGCAGAGCCGCTATTTCTGGAGATGCCAGAGGGCGACTACTGGCAGAGGATTCTAGAGAACCCACAGATACCAGTCATTATCACCGAAGGTGCAAAAAAGGCGGGTGCTGCCCTTACCGCTGGCATTGCGGCTATTTCGTTACCTGGTGTGACCTGTGGACAAAAGCTTGAAGAATTGAAGGCTAGACTTAAGCCCTTCTGCGGTCTTGGACGAAAGGTCTATTTGGGGTTTGATTCTGAGCCAGAGAAGCCCCAAGTTAAACAAGCACTGGATACCCTTGGGCGCTTAGTCTCTGCTGAAGGTGCTGTGGTCTATGTGCTTCAGTGGGATGCAAAGTGGAAAGGTCTTGACGATTACCTAGTGGCTCATGGACATGAGGCGATCGCCCTACTCATTCAGCAAGCCATCACCTTTGCAGCATGGCGAAAGACGACAGAGCAGGCTAAAGAAAAGCAGAAGCCAGAGCGTAAGACCGCCGCTGATTTTCTACTGACCCTTGCAAAACAAGCCAGATACTTCCACACCTCCGATAAAGTAGCCTATGCCGATGTCTGGATAGAAGGCGATCGCCATACCTATGCTGTCCGCTCCAAAGCATTCAGACTATGGTTACAAGGCCAATATTATGAGAGCCATGGAAAGGGCATCGGGTCGCAAATCCTTCAGGACACTCTCGGTACCCTTGAGGCGATTGCCATCTTCCAAGGTGAAACCCATGAGGTGAACCTCAGAACCGCTGAACACCAGGGCAAAACATACCTTGACCTCGGAACACCCGACTGGAAAGCGGTTGAGATTGACGCAACCGGCTGGCGATTAGTCTCGGATCCACCCGTGCGCTTCTGGCGACCTGACTCATTGCTACCCCTACCCTACCCAGTAGAAGGGGGAAACCTTGACGAGCTGCGGGAACTGCTGAATGTAGACGGCGCGGCCTGGACGCTCATCATCACCTTCCTGCTGTTCTGCTTCTGCCCCAACAAAACCTACCCTGTCCTGGTGCTATCAGCCCATAGAGGCAGCGGCAAAACCGCAGCAGCAGAGATTCTGAAAGGGTTGATTGACCCTGGCAAAGCGCCTTTGATTAAACCCCAAAGCGACACCCACAAACTAGCGGTAGCAGCATCTCGGCGCTGGCTGATGGCTTATGACAACGTGAGCCACATTAGCTCAGAACAGTCAGACGACTTCTGCCGATTAGCGACAGGGTTCGGGTACAGCACCAGAACCCTGCACACGACAGATGAAGAAACGACCTTTGAGCTAACCCGACCCCAAATAATTACCGCCATTGATGCCCTGGTCACTCGTGATGACTTGGCAGATCGTGTGTTGATGGTGCAACTGCCAGAAATTACCGAAGACATGCGACTGCCCCAAGCAGAGCTAACCGCAAAGATTGAAGCTGCTAGACCTCGGATTTTAGGAGCGCTGCTTACGGCCTTCAGTCAAACCCTGGCAGAGCTACCCCATACCAAGCCTGACAAACTCCCACGGATGGCGGACTATGCCCTGTTTGCCATGGCAGCAGAGAAGGCGCTCGGCTTAACCCCTGGAGAATTTAGAACGACCTTTGACGAGAGCCGTGAACAGTCGAGACAGGTGGTGATTGAGTCTTCACCCATTGGCGAAGCAATTATGGCTTTGATGCGCGATCGCTTGGTCTGGAAGGGGACAGCTTCAGACCTGCTTGCCAAACTGGAGAAAGACACCGAGCAAAGTATCGTTAAATCTCGGTATTGGCCTAAAGCACCCAACATCTTTAAGCGTCAGCTCAACCGTCTAGCACCGGATCTTAAGGCGCTCGGAATTGACCTGCACGAAATTAGGGAAGGGCGTGACCGCACTAGATTACTTGTGTTAGAGAAAGCCGTAAAAGTATCGTCCTTATCGTCCGCATTTGACAATAAAAACTCACAAGTCAGTCAGGATAGGGCTTTTGATGCGGACGATACTGCGGACGATAAAGGCAATGCGGACGATACTGCGGACGATAAACACGATGCGGACGATAAGCGGATGATAGTGGAAAAAGGTATCGTCCGCGCTGAAAGCTTCTCTCAGCAAGGGTTTTTAGCAAATGCAGACGATGCGGACGATAAAAACACGCCATTGTCTAACCCATCTCAAAAGAAACGAGATTCTAAACTGGAGGTGATCGAAGATGCTGACGACTTCTAAACCTCCAGTGGGTGCGATCGCCTACGGTCGCTCTGGTGCTGGCTACACGATTGCAGCGCTTGAAGCCAATCGAATCATCCTTAAGACTTCAAGCGGACTTAAGCGAGTTCCCCTTGATGCCGTCATTCGCTGGGAACTGCCACCGTCACCTAAAGCACTAGAACCAGGACAACAGGTCAAGCTCAAGGGCACAGACCGGACATACACCCTCATCGAAATTTATCGGGCTTACTGCGGACGTGGCTCCGATGACCAGCCTTTTTATGAGCAGTGGGCACGACTCAAGACCGTAGACCATAAACCAGCGACCTGGAAACTGAACCAACTGGAGGCGATCGCATGAGCAAAATCATCACACCCATTGAAGCCGTCATTGAGTTTGTTACCGACCTCAAAGAAGGGTCTTACGGCGTGTATAAAAGCGTGTTGTTTAAGACTCTTGAAGGCGAAAAGATTTGGAAGAGCTTCCCGCCAGACTCTGAAGAACTGAGCATTTTAACCAAAGGGGCACGAGTGCGCCTTATACCCAACGGCAGTACCAAAAGTGGTAAACCCAGCCACGTCATAGAACTATTGGAGCGAAAAAACATGCAGCATCCCTGCTCTGTTACCCCAGCGACACCACCAAAACCAGCAGTCCCCCAGACAGGGATGACAGATGACCAAAAGCGAGAGGTGGCAGCCTATATAGAACAGATGGGCGCACTGTACCGCTTCGCCTATGGACAGGCCGTACACCACCTGAATGGTATGGCAAACGACCCTGAGACACTGCATAGTGCAGCCAGCACCCTATTTATTGCAGCTCAACGTAAATTCAACCTTTGAGCTAACCCCATGACCGAAACTTCAACCGTCTATAAATTCAAATGCGACACAGTGTCGCATTTGAACCTAATCGCCCTCGACCCTGGATTGACTGGTGCGATCGCCATCCTCAAAAACAACACCATCACCGCCCAACCGTTCCCCATTGCAGGTAAAACCCTAGACCTTGCAGCCTTAACCCACATCATCCGAGATGCAGCCCCAGAGCTTGTAGTCATTGAGAAAGTCCATTCAATGCCCGGTCAAGGTGTCAGCTCTACCTTCAAATTCGGTCAAGGCTATGGGGCATTGCTAGGCATCACCGCCGCCCTCAGTATTCCCACAGAGCTAGTCACACCCCAACGCTGGAAAGGGACAGTCTTAGCAGGCACAGCTAAAGACAAACAAGCGGCGATCGCCTATTGCCGTCGAGCATTCCCAGATGTGCCACTCATTATGAAGGGATGTCGCAAACCTCATGACGGTGTAGCGGATGCGCTGTGTCTGCTTCAGTTTGGACTAAGAGAATTTATGAGGACAGCAGTATGAATGAACCAGAAGGCCGTCAACAAATTTTTGCTGATTTATGCGACTACCCATTAGATGAGTGTTTAGCAGGATTATCGACACGGATTTTTTGGGAGTCCATCACCTATCGAGAGATGGGGTACATGGAAATTGCCGAGGAGTTAGATTCAGTTGCCAAAGCCTTAGCTTGTTTCCGTGTCCCACATCTCCCTCCACTGAAGGCGGGTGCTAACCCCTTGCCAGCGCTCGGCGAACCATCTCAGCCTGATCCCGACTCTGCTGATACTCCGTTGCCCTAAAGCTATTAGCGTCTGGTGAAACAACATTGGTAGTCTGATTCACCACAATATTACGCCCCCCACGGCCTTGCCCTTGCCCACTTTCTTGCAGTATCCCCACAGGGGCAACGCCAGCCGCCATTGCAGAGAGGGTGTTTACTCCCCAGTTATCCACCTGGTCAGCGGTAAAGACGTACTCACCGGCATGTACCACGCCAGCCGGTTGAAGTCTAGCGCCGTTGCCAGTGTAGCCACCAGATGCGAAACTGAACATCTGAATCGGTGGATGATTAGTATCAAAACCAGGAACACCAAGACCACCGCCACCGCCACCAAAAAGACCACCGCCGACTCCTCCAAAAGCAGCCTTAAAGATTTGCATCACCAGCATCTGAGCTGCTAGTTGAACCAGCATTTTTATGATGCCCTTAACCATATCGGCAAAGGCTTCCTCAGCCGTTTTAGTGCCAGAGAAGATGTCTTCAAAAAACTGAGTGAGCGCCTGAGCTGCCGTAGCCTTTAGGGTTTCTCCCAAGTCTTTGAACTGAGCATCAATATTGCTCAAGTTAATTTGATTTAGCTCATTTGCTTTCAGCTTCATTTGCTCAAGGGCGCTCACTTGCCCCTGAAGCTCTTGCAACCGTCCGCCCGTTGCCCCCCCCGTAAGAGCATTGGCATAATTTGCCCTAGCCTGGGCAAGCTGCTGATTCAGGTTCAAAATTTCCTGCTGGTAGCGCAGCCGTTCTTGCGCCATTGCATCTTGCTGCAAAATGGCATTTGACCCAAACTCATCGCCACGGTTCTGAAGCCGAGCCGCCTTTGCTTGGGCTAAGCGTGAATCGATATCCTGCATCTGCTGCTGTGCATCTAATCGCTTCTGCTCTGCCAAGAAGGCAGTGTCCTGCACCTTGTCTTTAGCCTGCTGATTTTGCACATCTTGAATGTCTAGATACTTCTGCTTAAGCTGTTCTAGCAGCGCAATTTCAGCATCAGTGCTACGGTTTAAACCCTGCTTGAGAGTAATCAAGTCTACCAACGCTTTGATGGCATCTACGACAGATTTTTTATACCCATCAAATTCAGTATTCAGCTCCCGCAGCGCCGCTGCCTCTAGCTGCTCTGGTGACTGGTCAGCATATTTGTCCTTCACTTCAGACAGCGCCACAGCAACTTCATTAAGCTGGCTCTGAAGTTTTTGATTTTTACGAACTAACTCCTGTTCAAAATTGTGCTGAATGATTTTCAGTTCAGCAAACTG
>JAGVDA010000159.1 GCA_020058975.1 Thermosynechococcus sp. WC_1
ATTCACCAGTGCGATCGCCTTCGGCAGTGGCAACCTGATGAAATCGAGCTATTTGAAGCTGTTGCCGCCCAAGTTGGTATTGCCCTTGCCCAAGGCCAGCTTTTAGCGCAAGAGACAGCGCACCGCAAGCTACTGGTTCAACAAAACCAAGATCTTGGTGAAGCAACCCGTGCCGCAGAGGCCGCCAGCCAAGCCAAAAGTGAATTTCTGGCCATGATGAGCCACGAGATCCGTACCCCCATGAACGCGGTCATTGGCACCCTAGATTTAATCCAGACGACACCCCTAAACCCACAGCAAGACCAATACTTCAACATCATTCGCAACGGCAGCGAAACGCTCCTTAAGCTGCTGGACGATATCTTAGACGTTTCTAAAATTGAAGCCGGTAAACTCCAAGTCGAGCAACATCCCTTTGATCTTCATACCTGTATTGAATGTGTCATTGCATTGCTAGCCCCTAAATGTGTAAAAAAAGGGCTAGCACTCAAACATTTTATTGATCCAGGGGTTCCCCGATATATAGAAGGAGATAGCCATCGACTTCAGCAAATTCTGACCAACCTGCTCAGCAACGCCATTAAATTTACGGCAGTCGGTCAAGTTTCACTTCGCGTCATTGCCCATCAGCCCGATCCGGGTTCCCCGAGCCAAGACCTTCAGTTTATGATTCAGGATACGGGCATTGGGATCTCAGCCGAGCAGCAAACAAACCTCTTTCAAGCCTTTAGCCAAGTTGATACATCTATTACTCGCAAGTACGGCGGCACAGGGTTAGGGTTAACGATTAGTCAGCAGTTAGCGCATCTGATGGGGGGGCAACTGTGGATGGAAAGTATGGGAAGTATTGCAGGTGAACCGCCAACGCAGTGGGTACCATTCTCTAGCACCCTCTTAGGACAAGCAGCTTTACCGTCTCTAGCATCAGACATCGGCCCTGGTGCAACCTTTTATTTCACCATTGCCACCACCGCAACTGCCAACCCAGAACCTGCTCCGAGCTTGGCGCAGCATGTTGAAATAAACCCAGAATCGGGATTAAGCGGAATCCAAAAACCGCCCGTGCTGCTCGTTGAGGATAACCCCGTCAACCAAACGGTGGCTCAATTTATGCTCAAGCAGCTCGGCTATGACTTCAAAATTGCCAATAATGGCGTTGAGGCCATTGAAGCGCTACGCGAGACAAAGTATGCCCTTGTTTTGATGGATATTGAGATGCCAATCATGGACGGAATTTCTGCCACTCAGGCAATCCGTATAGAATGGCAAACCCCTAATTACCCCTACATTATTGCCCTTACGGCCTATGCAATGGCGGGTGATCGGCAACGATGCCTAGACGCAGGGATGCAAGACTACATTACTAAACCAATCCGAATGCAAGATCTAAAAACGGCACTTCAACGGGGCGAAAACTCTTTATCCTTAAAACAGGATCCTTTACCAAGTGACCCGCCCCCTGTCGCGCAAGAAGCCGCCATGATTCTAGACCAATCTATTATTGACGGATTTTTGCAGATGGCTGGCCCTGAGATGGCAGCAGAGCTACTGCATGAGCTGCTAGAAGCTTACGCAGAAGACGTGCCGCAGCGCATGGTGGCGATTGAGAAGGCGATCGCCCAATCTGACGCTGAAGCGCTCCGACAGGCCGCCCATGCCCTGCGCTCTGGCAGCATTAATTTAGGCGCTGTCCAAGTAGGGCAACTGTGTCGAGAACTAGAGCAAATGGGTAAATCGGGTGGCACTACAGGGGCACAAGCGCTTTATCAACAGCTACCCCTCGCCGTAGGGCAAGCCATCAGCGCCCTCGAAAGCACCTACCAAAATCTTCAGCTCGCTGTAGTCTAGGGTCTGGGCAGCGTTGGAATTAATTTTAGAGCCAGGATATTTCCATGCGGATTGCCATTGTAGGCTGCGGATTTGTAGCCGATTACTACATCAGTACCCTGCGCAGCTACCCTCAGTTAACCGTCGCAGGCGTGATGGATCGCAATCTTGAGCGGGCTGAACATTTTGGCAAATATCATAACCTGCCCGTTTGTCCTACACTCACAGCCCTTTTAGAAGACCCCAGTATTGAGCTAGTCCTCAACCTTACCAACCCTCGCAGCCACTTTGAAGTCTCTAAAGCTTGTCTAGAGGCTGACAAACACGTCTATTCTGAGAAACCCCTCGCCATGAATTTCGAGGATGCTCAGCACCTTTTTACCCTTGCCCAAAGCAAAGGGCTGTACCTTTCCTGTGCCCCCTGTAATCTTCTCAGCGAGACGGCTCAAACCCTCTGGAAGGCGCTTCGAGAGCAGGTGGTTGGCACCGTCAGGGTGGTCTACGCCGAAATGGATGATGGGCTGCTCCACACCATGCCTTATCGCCAGTGGCGTAGCAGTTCTGGCACGCCCTGGCCTGCCAAGGATGAGTTTGAAGTCGGCTGCACCATCGAACATGCAGCCTATTACGTAACTTGGCTGACCGCCTTTTTTGGCCCTGTTACGTCCCTAACTGCCTTTGCCTCTTGTCAGGTACCAGATAAACAAACCGATGTGCCTCTGGAGCCTGCCTATACCCCAGATTTTTCCGTGGCCTGTCTTCAGTTTGCATCGGGCGTGGTGGCGCGTTTAACGTGCAGCATTGTGGCTCCTCATGACCACAGGCTACAAATCATTGGAGATAAGGGCATTCTTTCGACCCGCGACTGCTGGTTTTATCGTGCGCCCGTGTTTGTACGGCGATCGCTCACCCTCCGTCGCAAGACCTTTTGGAACCCGCTGTCTCGCAAATACCCTTTAGTGCGATCGCCTCAGCAAAGGAAAAAAACTAAAAAAGGCCAGCAGATGGACTATGCCCGTGGTGTAGTAGAACTGGTCGAGGCGATCGAGGCTCAGCGCCCCAGCCGCCTTTCTGCTGAATTTTCACTGCACGTTAATGAAGTGGTGCTTGCCATTCAGAATGCCACCTCTGGGATGTCTTACCAACCCAAAACCACCTTTGAACCCATTGCTCCAATGCCTTGGGCGGTAAGCTAACGTTATGAAACTACTGATTACAGGAGCATCGGGGTTTATTGGGCGCTACGTCGTTGCAGCGGCGCTACGCAAAGGCTACGCCGTTCGGGCGCTGGTTCGCTCAGCAGAACAGGCAATGCTTTGGCCTCATCACCCTCAACTCGAAGTAGTGTGCTGCGGCGACTTGCAGCATGCAGTAAACCTCCCAACCACCCTTGACGGCATTGATACCGTGGTGCATTTAGCTGCCGTGTTATCCGGCACCTTTGAGGCGCAAAAACAGGGCACCATTTTAGCGACTCGCACGTTATTGCAAGCGCTCAAAGCGTCTGACGTTGGGCACCTAATCGCCATCAGCACGTTTTCTGTGTACGACTATTTAGCCTTAAGTCAAGGCACCATCCTGTCTGAAAGTATGCCCCTCGAAGCCCATCCTGAGCAACGGGATGGCTATACCCAAACCAAGCTGGCACAAGAGGTTCTGGTGCGCCAGTTTGCCACAGAGACATCTAAACTTCTCACTATTTTGCGCCCTGGCATTGTCTACGGCAAAGACCATCTCTGGCATAGTTCGCTGGGTGTGAACGTGAAAGATCGGCTATGGGTGGGCGTGGGCGATCGCGCCATCCTCCCCCTGCTCTACGTCGAAAACTGTGCCGATGCCATTATGCAGGCTGTGCTGTACCCACCCAAAAGCCGCCACACCATCAACCTCACCGACGACGATCTGCCCACCCAAAAAGCCTACCGAGACGCGCTCCGTCAAGTTTTGCCCCACCTGCCGCCCAGCGTTACCCTGCCGTGGGCGGTCGTGAATCAGGTTTCAGGCTGGGTTGCAAAAATTCCAGGAATTTCCCCTGCAAATCTCCCTGGGCTGTTGGTGCCTGCCAGGGTTCATGCTCGCTTTAAGCCCTTGGCCTACAGCAACACCCGCGCCAAGCAATACCTAGACTGGGCACCTCAGTTTTCTTTCGCACAAGCCCTAGAGCGCTCAGTCAGCGAGAGCAATTTCTGGGAGGCGCAGCCCTAATGCGGATTGCCTACCTCACAGGTGAATATCCTAGAGCGACAGATACCTTCATTCAGCGGGAAGTGGCGGGGCTGCGTACGCTTGGGGTCGAAGTGCATACATTTTCGGTTCGTCCCACAGGTGCAGAACATATTGTGGGGCCAGAACAGCAGGCAGAACGCGATCTCACTACCACGCTCCTTCCCCCCCATCTTCCTCATCTCCTATACGCCCACTTTTCCCTACTGTTTCGCGCTCCTCGCCGTTATGCCCAGGGGCTAAAGTTGGCTTGGATAGGGCGATCTCCAGGTCTTAAAGCCCTTCTCTATCAGCTCATTTACTTCATCGAAGCAGGCATTCTAGCCCACGCACTCAAGCAGCGCCAAATTCAGCATCTCCACAACCATCTCGCTGACTCAAGCTGTACCGTGGCAATGCTTGCCGCCACCCTTGCCGGCATCCGCTTCAGCTTTACCATTCATGGCCCCGCCATCTTTTTTGAACCCTATCGCTGGCGACTAGACCTTAAGGTACAACATGCACTGTTTGTAAACTGCATTAGCTATTACTGCCGCTCTCAGCTCATGCTGTTTTGCTCGTCTGATCAATGGTCTAAGCTTCATATTATTCACTGCGG
>JAGVDA010000453.1 GCA_020058975.1 Thermosynechococcus sp. WC_1
ATGACTCAATACACTGGGACATGGCTGATTGGATGAATTCTATCCATTCATCTTCTCGCTTAGAGTATGCGTTTGCCCTGGTCTGCTGTTGAGCTGCTTTATTAGGATTAATGAGACCAAACTCATCGGCGGTCTTGTAGCCACGCACCAAAATATCAAGCTGGTAAATGGGTAAATTCGCATCCTTTAGCCCCAAATAGGCGGACTCCGCCTCAATTCGATTGGGGCAATACAGCAACCAGGTAGTTTGTGGTTTGCTTCGTCACGGCTTTGTCCTCTAAATGGCTTATAGCGCAAACGAGTCGGGGCAATCTTTCAACTGCACTGACGCATGACGCTCTGTCTATTAACCAATGTAACAATATATTAAGGAACCTGCCTTGATTCTGAGAAGTCTTTAGTTCTAGGGATGGTTTCTTGTCTCTTATGGCGTTCTTGATCAACTGAATGGAGAGGATAAATATCTGATCAGGCAGTCTCCGAAGCAAGACTTCTGTGTAATTACGCTTGCCTAATTTTTGTTTGATGTGTATGCGTTTTTATAAGCTGATATTGATTTGAATATCCAGATAAAAATACTCAGGAAGATGCTTCATTTAGGGCTTTGCTGGGGAAGTATAGCTTTATATCAAAGTTTCTGATCACTCACGGTGCCTCAAGTATTTACGGGATGCGTGAGACAAAGCAGCAGCTAACTTCAGATTGCTAAATCCTGCCTCTTTGCCTGAATGAATAAGGCTGCATGAGCGCACTGTGAAATAAGCGTCTGGACGAGGTATGTCGTCACTTTAGGCTGGAGCATTTTGCCCCATTCCAAATTGACGACGACATTGAGGTACCTGTAAGTACGACATTGAGTACGACATTTTCTGATAAAGGGGGGCTAATTGATAGAAACCATGAATTCAAAACGAAGCGGAACACCTAAAACGCCTAAGCGAACCTCTTCACCCCGAAATAAGGGTGCCCAAGCTTCGTTGCCTCAGGAGGCATCGGTATTAGCAGGTGCAGCACCGTCGCAAGAGGCTGTTGAAGAAGTCAGCAAAGCTCGCCGCATCCAGGGCTATGAAACAGATTGGCAGCGATGGGATCGTCTGGCTCAGCAGCTTGGCGACAAAAAAGAATCACAGGCTGCGCTATTTCACTATCTCCTTCAAATTGCTGAAGCTCAAATTCCTGGGGCTGAGCTAGATTTAGAATCAGGCGTATTGCTGGAGAAAAAAGACGAATTGCCTCAAGAACAGACTTTGACTGAGTTAATGAATCATATCCCGCCGCTTTTGTCTGCAATGACCTCGCTGACGCTTCAGTTTCAGCAAAATCAACAGCAGCAGCAAGAGCTTAATCTTTTGTTGGCAAAGGTTTTACAGGTGCTAAGCAGCAGCGGCAGCACAGATCTTATTGCGCCCGCTCGTAAATCCAGCGGTGCATCGGCAGCGACTCGAGATAGTTTTGTAACCCTTGACAGTCAAAACCTGAAAAAAAGCCATGCCAAAGGCAGTGCGGAAGAAAAGCTGAAACGCGCCTTTGAGGCGATTGTTGCGCACAATGAAACCCCTGACCGCAGTAACGCTGATAAGTGGGCAATTAATCAAAATGCCCTGGCTGAGCTAACGGGATGCAATCGACCTGCCATTAAGCATTTCTTAAAGGAGTATGCAGCAGAAATTGAGCGCCAGCATACTGCTCACGATTTGCTACCGCGTCACAACTACGCCCACGGCAAGCTAGGAATCAAGATTACAGATATTATTTCTTGGTAAATACATTGCTAAAGGCTGCTGCTGCCCAGTCGGCTATTGAGCGCGCTCCCATAGCCGACCAATATCCTGTAGGGTTTGTAGGCTGGGTGAGTTGACCGCCGCATTGCTCGGCTTGGCCTGGGCACCTGGAATGCCCTGTTGCCAGAGATTTCCGGCAACAGCCTCAATTTGAACGGAGGGGTTAACTGGCCGAAACCCATACTGTACCAAGACGGATTGGGATGTCGGCTGCGTTAACGCCGTTAAAAACGTCTGTGCCGCTTTTGCTGTGCCCTCGTCTACGTTTCGCTTGACGATTGCCGCAGTCGAAGTAGTCTCAACGGTGGGGTTGATGTCGTAGATTTGGTAGGGCTGCCTTTGAGAGGTTTTGGACTGTGCCCATCGGTACAGGGCAATGCTTTCGTAGTCGGTGGCAAGGTCTGCTTCGTTGGCACCCTTTGCCACAAATTCTTGCAGCAAAATATCGCTGGAGCGAGGGGGCTGATAAACGGATCGCTTCACAAGGCTGACTAGAGATTGCGCTGCTGGCGTACTGAGATCCGCTGCATTGAGCGTAGACTGCTTGAGTTTAGACTCTAGCCACAGCCCTAAGGTAACTTGACCGCTGTTGGAGCGGGTAGGGTCGGTCATTTTAAAGTCAAAACTACCCCAGGCCGCTGTGCCGCCACTTATGCTGCCCCAGCTTTGAGCTTTGATCGCCTGCTCAATACGCTCCCATCGAAATTTGCCGTCGGGGAATAATGCCTTGCCGCGCTCTGTCCAGGCGATCGCCACCAGTCGCGTTTTGGCAATGGGGACGGGGGTGCCGTAGAAGGCGGCGCTATTGTTTTGGGTTTGCCAGCGTGTGTCTAAATCTTTGAGCAGTTCGCCATTGGCGGGTATTAACACCGTCGGCTGAAAATCGTTTTTATCATCTATAAACCGATTTACCATATCCAGTGAACCCTGGGTTTTGAGGGTGATTTCAATCTCAGGATGTTGCTGCTGAAACTGCAAGATAATTTTCTGCAATGGCTCTTGAAGTTCAGTGCCACTGACGACGATGACGGAGTGCTTTGTGCCTG
>JAGVDA010000005.1 GCA_020058975.1 Thermosynechococcus sp. WC_1
ACAAAATGGGTTCACGCCTTCAAAGCTGGGAAGCACACATCCAGTAGTGGCCAGGAAGGAACCTATACAGAAAACGACATTGAAGAATTAGTTGATGCCGTAAATGAAAGCCTCGGCAGTGGGCACCGCGTGCCAGCCGTACTAGGGCACCCAAAGCATGACGATCCAGCCTATGGATGGGTTGATTCAGCCAAGCGAATTGGGGGAGATCTGTTTGTCAAATTCAAGGATGTTGCCAGCGATCTTGCAGACGCAGTGAGCAACAAACAATATCAATCAATCAGTGTTCGACTTTACCCACGGGAGCATCCAAATAATCCAACGCCGGGGAAATTGAACCTTGGACACGTTGGATTCTTTGGCGGGGTTCAACCCGCAGTCAAAGGAATGAAAGCAGTTGAACTAGGCGAACTTCCTGATGGGTTACTCGCTTTCAACTTTTCAGAAAAAGAGCTGGACTTTAGCGGCTCTTACTTTAGTTACTTCATCTTTAATGACATTGCCGAGGTCTTTCGTAATTTCCGCGAATACCTAATCGAAAAAAACGATATAGCAACAGCGGATCGAATTGTGCCCACAGGCACAATTGATTCGCTACTAAGAACCGCTGGAATAGATGGTTTTTATATTCCTGAAGAGGAAGACCGAAACAAAGATTATATGTCTCAAGAGGATAAAAATGTGGATTTAGCAGAAGCAAAAACATTATTAGAGGCGCAAGGATATAGCGTTTCTAAGCCTGAGCAAGGAGTCAAAGAACGACTGTTTAGCGCAATTTCTGAATTCCAAGAAAAAGAAGGATTGAGCGCTGCTCAAATTTCCAAGGTTCTTGGGGTAAAAGAAGCCGATTTCATGGCAATGAGCAAAGGAGAAGCATCTGCTGACTCCAAAGCTAAAGACATGGAAGAGGCAGCAAAACTTCTAGGAGTTCCACTTGAAAAAGTAAAGGAACTTGTAGGAGAAGAGGTCGAAACAAACTTTGTAACTAAAGAACAATTTTCTGACCTCATGTCTGAAATTGCTGCGTTACAACAACAATTTACCAATGTAGGGAACAAAGCATGAGCGGTATTACCCAAAAGGAATTTGATGAGTTGAAGGCACTTGTACAAGGAATGTCAGTACAAGTCAAAAACTTCATGGAGGCAGCAGAATCCAAAAATTCTACTCCAACTCCGAAAGAAGGCAAGGCTGATGATTTGCAGGAGAACGTTCCGATTACTCAGCTTTCAATGTTGACAAATGACATCAATGATTTGCGCCAACAAAACCAAGAACTTCAACTTCGCATTGCAAAGAGCGATCGCGCTGCGGAGTACAAAGAAATTGAAGGTTTTGTAGATATGCAAGTTAGGGAGCGCCGAGTTCTTCCTAAAGAGCGAGACGCAAAAATTGCATTGCTTAAAGCGGTGCCAAATGAAGAGACCATGAGTTTCGCAGGCGTTGATGGAAGAAATTATAAAAAGTCTAGCCGTCAAGTGTTAATGGAAACAATTGCTGGCGGACCTCAGTTGTGGAGTGAAGGTCAATTCCCGACTGGATTTGATTTTGAGGTTGACCCAACTGCATTGCACCGTTATTCGCAATTCCAGGAACTTGGCGCGGATCATGAATCGATCTTGTTAGACAAGAAAATCAGAGATTTCGCAACATCACGGGGCAAGAATCCTGACGATCCAGATGATTACATGGATGCGTACACAACGTATACCCGCGCAGCAAATATTGTCCAGTAGGAGATCCCCATGACACAGCAAGTTAGCCCATTAGTTTATGCCGTTACTCCTACAGCTCAAATCCTTGCGAAGCGTGGCGTCACCTTTGCAGGGGAGCAGGCCACCGCAGGGCAAGCCTGCATGGGAGTTGCAGACACATTGATTGAGGCCGGGGTAACCGGACGAGTAAATCTTGGTCCTACCGCAATCTGGGAAACGGGTGCATTAATCACAGGGACTGAAAACAGATTAATGGCAGACGCCAACGGTCGCGTAATCACCTGGACCACTGGAAATGCCGTCGTTGCAAAACGAATCAAAGGCCGTACTTCCGCCGGAGCGGGAGAAATGATGGAAGTTTTCGTAATTCAGAGTGAGGCTTAATAGAAAATGACGACTCCTAATTCTTTGCGTGAAGCAGGGCTAAATATTAATGTCCCTCTCACAAATATTGCCCAAGGTGTTCGCCAGGCTCAATTTGTCATGCGGGATCTTTTCCCAATGGTTGAAGTTGGCACAGATAACGGTCAAATCATCCGATTCGATGAATCAGTATATGAGGAGATCGACGACACCCGCGCCGATGACACCGAATACCCTGAAGTTCAGGACGGATACAAAGGTCAGGCATTTGAACTGAACATCAAGGGATTCTCCTACCGCGTAGGCGACAAGAAAGCTCGCCGGATGGAAAATCTTCGCGTTAATTGGGGCCAGCGCGCTCAAATGCGGATGATGGATCGTGCTGGTCTTAAACACGAGATTGAATCAGCAGTTGCAGCAACAACTCTGAATGCATATGCCACGACTAATAGAGTAACCTTAGCCGCTGGACAACAGTTTAATGAGGCGAACATCAATCCTGGCTCAGTCATTCGACAAGCGAGGTCCGCTGTCTCTGGGCAGATTGGGATGGACCCTAACGTGATGATCATTGGACAAGACGTTTTTGATGCGCTTGCTGAAAATGACTCAATCAAAGAGCGGATTAAATATACCTCAAAAGACTCCCTGACTGAAGATATGCTGGCTGCTTTTTATGGGTTTGCTTCAGTCAAGGTTTGCAAGGCGATCGTCAAGCGGAATGGCGTGAAGCAACGTGTATTTGGCAAGCATGTTGTGATGGCCTACACCAATCCCGCAGGGCTGAACCAGTCCAAATTACCGTATCGAGTTGATGGCGTAATTGACAACGAAACCCCTTCTTTCGGCTATACCTATGTTTACCTAAACAACCCGCTAGCCTATAGCCCCTACTACGACCAAGATCGCGGATCCACTGTTTATAAGTTGGATTTTGATCGTTCGGTCGTAAGAACTGGGGTTGACGATAGCAACCTAATTACTCATGGATTCTTTATCCAAAACGCGGTGGCTTAATCATGCCAATTTACAAGATTGATATGCCTCCAGTCATGGGGGCTTCAGGGAAATTTCTTTTTGATGAAATTGATTTAACGGAAGCGCAAGCAGCCACATTGATAGAGCAAAAAGTCATTTCCCTGAAAGGGGCAAAAACGGCAAGTCCTCCGCTCCCTCCCGCTGTTGAAGAAACAGCCTCAACTCTAGTAGATACTGAGCTGTTGGAATTTTTCAATAATGCAACGGTAGAGGATCTATCCAGCCTCAAGAATATTGGCGAAGTAAAAGCAAAAAAAATCAAGAGCAAAGCTCCTTATAAATCTTTGGTAGATGTCCAAGCGCAAGCTGGGCTAACTAATCAAGGCTGGGCTGATGCACTTGCAGATTTAACAATTTAGAGGCCGGGTGGGCATGATCACAAACGTAGACGAGGCTCTAGCCAAGTTAAAATCATTCCCGCCTTGCCGCAAAGACTTTAATAGTCTAGATGACGACTGGATTACAGATATCCTGGAAGCGTCTACGGGGAAAGCGCCAACAGGTGAGACCGTTTATCGAGTTTATTATGCAGCCGCTGAAGCGTTGAAGCTAGCTGGCCATCTTGGGAAAGTAAAAGGGAAAACCTCTTACTTGCAGGGGAGTGTTGAATATTTTGCAGACACTCATAATATTAATCATTTTCTAGACATGCAGGCGAAAGAAGATAATGCCCTTGGCCTAACGGTAGGAGCCTACTCAGCAGTAGATCTCTCTGCAAGATTTGAACCAGGTCGCCAAGCTTGGGTTAGCGACCGCGACGAAATAACAACCAAAAATCCTGAGTATTTGGAAGATAGATATATTAGACGATCTGGGTCTGGCACGGTTGGGGGATCCAGATGAGTAGATTTGATGAGCAGGGTCGGCTATATGTTACTTCATCAATGCCTGTGGACGAGGTGCCAACAAGCTTAATGCTTTACAGGGCCAACGGTCCCAGCA
Organism: Thermosynechococcus sp. WC_1; assembly: GCA_020058975.1. Taxonomy (GTDB): domain Bacteria; phylum Cyanobacteriota; class Cyanobacteriia; order Thermosynechococcales; family Thermosynechococcaceae; genus JAAURS01. The sequence goes on from JAGVDA010000005.1 coordinate 4,059, forward strand.
CTGGCATAACAACAGGTGACTATATTCAACTTAGGCAAAAATCGCCAAATCCTCCTGAGTGGTTCAATCTATCAACTAGAAGCGTTTTAATCGATCCTCCCACCAACATTGGCCCTATTGGTGGGATTGCCAATTATGAACTTCTTAATTGGCGCGCAACAGCAACGAACAACCCCATTGGCTATGGCAAAGGAGATTATCTTTATGAAATAGTCAACGCTGCCACGGGCCAAAGTCGTTGGTTTAATGATGGTGTAGAGTTAGCAAGCCCCCCACCTATTAGCGAAAGAGAAATCCCAGGTGGAGAGCTTGGCGTACCTGTTGGTGGGTTTGGGGTCACTTACGATCTTCTTGGTGGAGGAACACAGCTACAAGGGATTTGGGACATTGCCCACGCTAAAGTTTATCCCCGCAATGGCGGAGAAGCGATCGCAATAGGGACTCAAACAAACAACGCAACAAACATACAACTTATAGGTGCCATAGAGAGAAGGCACCAAGATTGGATTATCATTCCTAGGGCTGGCGATACAGATAGTGGGCTAGCGCAAAGAGAGATCGCAAGAGAATTCATAACCCAAGATATCTCAGGAGCAATCGTCAGCTCTTTCTGGACAAACGGGAATGGCCAGAGCATTCAAGCTCCATCGCAACAAAATATTTCTCGAGCGGAGGCAGGGTTCCCTCCTGCCGTCCCCATTGAATATTCCCTGGCAGCATCACCAGACAGACTTCTAAATGGGTTTAGCATTCAACTGCCAAATGGCGGGGTTGAAGTTTACTCGGATTTTGGCCTAAAAAATCTTGTTGCAAGCGGCACTATTTCCACAGTTCAGCCAAAGGAAATATCCAAAGGTTCGCCTAGGTACCCCACGATTCTCTCAAGGACATTCCTTGCTGCCAACACCGAACAAACGATCGCATTAACCTCAGCAAAAGCGATCGATATCTACAACATCCACAAGACAGAAATATTATTTGGTTGGAGCGCAGATTCCACTCAAACCGTAAACTGTTCCCCTATCCAGCCAAGCACCTATTATTTCCCCCAAGCGGATATAAATTTCACTGGGGATTTTGCTATTTCTGTAAGCAATGTTCCTGCACCAGTAGACATATCTAAATGCTCGACCATATCTGGATCAGCCGTTGTAAAAGGGCTTTTTGGATCGTCTGTCGTCCAAGGACAATCCGTTACAGGGCTAGGAATTCCGGCAAATGCATTTATCAAAAATAAAAGTGCAAACTCCGATCAAATCACCCTATGCGGACCAGATGGCGTCACGGAGGTGGAGGCCACAGCGACTGATACAAATGCGGTGATAAAAATCTCTGGTGCGGTTGTGAAAATCACGGTTTGGAGTTAGCAAGCAAAATGGCAATAGAAGATGCATTAAGGTCAGTCAACGATTCCTTAATTATCAAAATAAATAACGCCCAAACAAACGGCAAGACTAATGCATTAGAGACAGACATAATATTATCCTACTTTTGTGTTAAGTTTCTGCTGGACGGAAGCCTTGGATCTGGCTCTGGTACAGGCGGTAGTGCAGGCGGCGGGGCAGGAAACGCAACTGCGGCCAGCATTGATTCCGTCACAACTAACTCAGTAGGTGCAACATTTACACTCTTACCCGCTGGAGCCTGCACAGAGCTAGTCCTGAACAATGCCGCGCTGAGTGCGGTTGACATTGAGTATCAGAGAGGCGGAGCAGGCGCATCAATGATTGTTCCGTCAGGTGCGATCGCAGTAATAGAAGCAATTACAAACTCATCAGGGATTGGAGTAAGGCGCGTCGATCGGTCTGACGTACAGGTAACCCTAGTATTTGAGAGGAAATCAAGATGACGCAATCCCCACCTATCTGGCCAGTTCGCTCTCAAAAGAAACAAAGCGTCGTTGACATTAGGGACTTTGGCTTGGTTGAGGGGCAAACATACACATCTGCTCAATTTAAGCCCATTTTTGACTCAGCATCGGCATCCGCAGTTTTATCGGGGAATCGTCTCTATATTCCTGCAATCAATTACACCGCAAGCGCCCCAATCGATCTTCTTGGGGGATTAAATGTATTTTTTTCTGATGCATTCATTTGCACTCGAGCAGCAAATATTAATGTCTTTAGACAAATAGGAACAACATCAGCATCAGCGATAAACCTTTCAAGCAGCGTCAACAATGACAGTAGCGGTTCCCCTGTAATGTTTGGGAATACCCCAAGTTACTTCCAAGAGCTACAACTTGCGGCTGGGTCTTTAGCGACACTAGGGGGGATAAATATTGGGGACTGGGTGGGCATTATTTGTGACACCAAAGTAACAACATTCAAAAGCCCAAATGATGGCAAATATGGGACAATGCGTCGAGTTGTCGAAATAAACGGGGAGGATCTAACGATATCATCATTAGTTCGCCCTTTTTTTACAGCAACTAACGCGCGTGTTTTAAAACTGAATTTAACAAAAGGAGCTACACTGCAAGGTGGGAAATTTACAGATGATGCGGCAATTCGAGCTACGTCTTTCCTAGAGCCATATTTTCTTTTCTACCTAACAGAATCTCCTTCCATTCAAAATACAAAAATATACAGCTTGGGCGGGAAAGCCATAGACCTAAACTGGACCTATAATGGACAAGTTACTGACCGTGTAAACATTTTTGACCTTCCCTCGGACGAATCAGGAGGGCAATATGGCTATGGGGTTCTTGTTTCTGGGGGCTCGTTGCATGGCAGGCTGAATGGGTGCTCAATCACCAGGACTCGACATGGGTTTACGACCGATCGCAATTTTAGGTCAGGGCTCTTGAATCTACATGGCGAGCCAGAAAGCTTTGAAGTTAGCGGTAATACAATTTCTGATAATTACAATTCGTCGATTGACACGCACGAAGAAGGCCATCAAATTCTTATTACAAACAATCTGGTCAATGGTGGCAGGACAGGAATAAATTTGCGCTCAAAAGGCTGCATTGTTTCAAATAATATTGTCCAGGGCACCGTTGATTATGGGATTGCGGTGCAGGTTTACGGCTACGATGCGCTTGTGACTGGGAATGTTGTAAGGAAGGTAAACAAAGACAATCGTTTAACCTATGGGGGGATTGGGATTTACGTTGGGAATAGGGCAACAATTTCTAACAATATTCTTTGGGGAAACCGTTTGACTGATATTTATTTAGGAGATTCTGGAGGCTCTGACACAGTACAACAAACGGATGCCAAAGTCAGCGGAAATATTGTGTCTAGCGCAAATGGGATTCATGTTGATACAGCATGGAATAGAGTAACAGTGCAAGGGAATGTGGGAAATTGCACTACTAATTTTGTTATTGAAGCGGCAACAGTTCAAAACACATCTTTATCAGGAAATATTAATAATGGGGCAGGAGGCTACTCTTTAGCGGGGGCAAACAGGTTTCAACTTGGAAACAAAGGGCTGGCAGATATCAGGGGCATTGAATCCGCATCCCAATCACTGACGACAGCAGGAACGCCAGTGAGTCCAAGTGGGAACATCGTTGCGATCTCGTCAACAACAACAATAAATAGCACGGCAACACCTTTTATTCAGGCAGGTGCTAGCGGCCAACGGATTGTGTTATTCAACGAAGGTACGTCGTCAATCACCGTGCTAGACAACAGTGTTTTGGCGGGGTCTCTATTAAATCTTGATGGCAAAAAAAGTTTGATCCTTGGACCTGGAACAACAACTCAGTGGATTTATTTGTCGAGCCAGTGGAGACTCGTCTCCTCATCTCAGGGAAGTACGGAAGTAATCACGCAGGCAGCGCATGGATTTATAGTCGGGAATACTATTCGCGCAACCGCTTCGGGCTATGCAAAAGCGCAGGCAAACAGTGTCGCCAACTCACGCGCGGTTAGTGGGCGCGTTGTTGCAGTTATCGACGCAAATACATTCATCCTCCAGGACTCTGGGGTTTATGGCTCAGGGTTTACGGCTGGGGCAGAATATTGGCTTTCTCCCACTACCGCTGGGGGAGATCAGACAACGGCTCCAACAACATCAGGGCAGGTTGTCCTACCAGTTGGGATAGGGACACCTAGCGGACAATTTCGCATATTAATTCAACCAGGGATCATCAATCCGTAATACAATTACATCTGTATGCATAAGCAATCTCGTGGTCATCCGAAAACACATTTCAAGGGAATCAATTGAGAGCGCTCCGCAACCAGAGGGAATGGTTGATCGAATATTTTTGCCTAACCATCATTTTGAGGTTGAGCAGGTTTTGTACACTGATAAAAACAGAACCGTTTGGGGCTTAGCCTCGCTCATAAACCTTGATAATTGGGGAAATTTAGTTGTACTTGCGGCAGGACCTGATTGGTTTGAAATCCCAAGGCTGCATGGTAATTTCACCATGCAAAATCATGGGTTAGGTCAGACGGGAGAACTACTATTCCTGGACTGGAGGGTTGACGGGAAACTAACCCTTGATGAGGCTCCAAGTGGCGAACGGAGATGTTACATTTGCCGTGTTGCTGACGACAATACGATTGAGTGGAATGGCGACGTTTACTTTGAGGTTCCATAGCCATGCCCAAGGTTTATCAGAGAGGGCAAAGCTCAGGCGGCACTGGAGGAACAGGTGGGTCCGGTGGATCTTCTACGGCTGTGAAGAGCGATCGCTACATTGGCACGCTTGGGCTAGCGGCTGATGCGCCCGCTGGAAGTAAGTTTTTGCATTACACAAGCTTCCCTAATGCCGAAAAATTTGACTGGGTAAGGGTTACAAGCACAATAAATGAAACAAACAAGCCCGCATTAGTATCAGGGGAGGAATGGATTTGCAATACTAATACAGAACAAGACAAACCAGAAAATTGGGAGATAAGGCAAAAAGCGAATAATGGCTTAGTAAAAACTAGATCTTACTTAAGATTAATAGACACAAGAACCACATTCACTGCCAATAACAACACAAATGTTTTTGTTCCATTTGAAACCCCCCGAACGTTTGCAAAAGAGGAGACCGGAATCAGTAGCGGTTACCTAATGGATATTACGAAGACCATCCAAGAATGCCGTTATATTGATGTTGAGTTTTTTGCAGAATTTTCAACAGACTTTACAGGGGACAGAGGAGCTAGCCTTGGGGTTTTTTCCTATGAGTACGTTGGCAACGCTCCTCCAGTGTTTTTGAGTAGTTTTACTGTTGCCGTTTCCTTCCTTCCGTGCTCAAAAGTGAGAAGAAGCTTTGTCTCAATATCAAGGCAAGGGACCGAGCTTAATGTTGGGGCGAATCTTGTAGCGGCCAGGAATGGAGGGGACGTTAGGCGTTTTGTTGGGGTGACAGTTTTTCAAAATTCAGGTGTGGATTTGACTATTCCTTCAGGGACTCTTGCTGTGTCAGGCTGGCAATATGGAAATCAGTATTAAGATAAAGAGAAACAACGCATCAGATAAAGAAGTGATTGGGCTTCTTCAAGATAAAATGCCTAAATGCCTTGATGGGTGTTGGAGGCTTTGTGGAGATGATTTGTTTTGCGTATTTATCCACCCTTCCTTCGACGAGGGGCAATCTTTTAAGCAAGAAGAAATAGTAAAACTAAAAGAGGAAGTAAAACAAATTATTTTTCAAATAGAGAAAGGTCTTAGCAATGGCATTTGAAAGTGACAAACAGCTAGTGACGGGGTTCACCCGCCCACAGATAAGATCTTCGGAGGTTCCAAACTTTGGAGTCACAGAAAGTGACTTTGCCTTTCTTGCACAACGGACATCTGTTAATAGCAGTTATCTAGGAATTTTGACCGCACAATGGGTCCTAAAAAGCGTCATTTTCAAGAACGAAATAAGCCGTCTAGACAAGATTGAAGTTTTATTAAATAATTTAATATGCAATCCTATACTGCTAACCTCAAGCCCTACAGAAGGGCTTACAGGGTCGAATCTTGTAAACCTTGATTTAACGAAAGGATCGTTTTCCATTGAGCTACTAGACGAGTTTCTATGCGGAAAATTTTACTCCACAAATGCATCAGCAGCTTGGAATGAGGCAGACGAACAAATATTAAATGCAGGGGTTTTTTCTGGTCTTCATGGGCATGTTGCATTGATTGGGGGTGAAACGCAAACATTTGAATATTTTGGAGTGCGATCGCCTGGACCATTTGTTTTCCGCAACAACAACCGGATGGTTCAGATTACGAAGTCGGGCAATGTTTTTGAGGTTTCCGATATGTTATTGCAATTATTAGATACTCCAACCAATCCAATCGCCGAGCGAACGATTTACACAACGTCAGCCGCTCTCACGCCGCAGAATAGAGACCTTGTTTTGGTGGACGGTCCTGGTGATATTTATCTGCCAGACAATCCCATTGATGGGTTCAAGTTCACCCTAGACGATCGCAAATTTGGCAGACTTGGGCTTAATCGAAATTCCGTCATCCCCCCAACAGGAGTCACCATTGGATCTGGCCAAACTACTGCAACCATCAACAATTTAACCCCATTGACTTGGGGAGATGCAGACGCTGGATCGTTCTCTACCTATATTTATGAGGCGGCGAATAAAAATTGGTGCGCTCTTCTGACAAGGGAGGTTGAAGGGACTGGGATTACTCAGTCAACGGCCAATCCGCCAATTTTTACAACAAATGCCGACACGATCGCAGCCCCATATCAGAGTTATTATCTGAATGGGAATGGAAATATCCTAATTTATCTGCTCACCCGAGAGCGACAATTTATTGATATCTCATGGGATGCTGGGGCAACATGGATTGTTAGGGTTATTTGTCCCGTTGGGTATACGATTTTGGGTGACTTTGAGGATTTAGAAATCAATACAGCGAGGACATCCGCCACTCATCACAAGCTAGTATTAAAGGCGGGGAATGATTTTGGGGTAACCGCATAATGCCCAAGAGTGAAGAGCTATGGCCGCGCTTAGTTACTGGCACTGGAGGAGCGGTCGAGTCAGATCCGATCGCCACAGTAGCGATCAAAACCTTGTCGGACGCCGTAGCCTTACTCCCCACAAATGCCACGCTCACCCCGATAAAAGATAACATTGCAGCACTTCAAACAACCGTCACTGGCCTAGCTAGTAAAACAGACCTTGCGGCGGCTAATTCAATTCTCACAACGGTTTCAGATGCTGTTAAAGCCCTAGAAGCGTCTGGCAGTCCAGCGGCAATCAAGGCATTAGAAGATGCGGTCGCAAAAGCGGAAGCTGATATCGCTGCGCTCAAAACAAAGCAGGATGAGCATGCAGCAGCCCTACAGAAAACCACGACTTCATTGGCTGACCTTGCCATTGTTGTGGCAAAGATGGCTCTTGATGGCGTCACGGGAACGACGATCGCCACCATCCAAACCCGATTAGACAACCTCGATAAATCAAAAGCCGACAAATCATCCCTCGACGCCCTGACCAAATCAGTGGAGGATCTAACCAAAGCTCTAGTAGATGGAGCTACGGACAAAGAATTGACGGATGCGATCGCCGTAGTAGACAAAACCATCACAGCGCTAGAAGCTGCCACCAAAGCAGCGGCTGATATTCTGGCAGCAAAGATTAAAACCAATGCCGATGATATTGCAGACCTTAAGAAAAAGTCAGGAAATGTCATTCGCTACACCAAGACTGACACTATATTGCAAGATGTTGACCACATTGCAATATTTGAGGATGGCGTAACCGCGATCGCAATGCCTAAACTAAGCCTAAATCGTCGGATTGACGTGATTAGGACAGGAGTTGACGAGGTTCTGTTGACCGCTGACGGAACAGAAGTTTTCAAGAAAAAGGGAGTCAGCGATCGTCAGTTAAGCCTCAATATGGATGATGTTTTAGGGCTGATTGTTGGCAATGTGGATAGTTGGGATTTCTTCGGTAATGGCTCGGCTCCTGCCGTGAGTGGAGGCGATCGTATTGAAAATCTGGTATTGCCTACTCTTCCCGCCAATACCTGGGTTAAGTTCCCAGTCCCGACCGATGGCAGCACTATCAATGATTATTCAATTCTTGATAGCGCAAAAAGGGACATTACGCATACTCTGGAGATTGACCCTGATGGGGATTCTTGGAAGGTGCGATCGCTTGTCCAAAAGACAAATTTGCAGTTCAGGTATGAATTAGGAGCAAAACCTTGACCACCCCCGCAATTTCCAAACACACCCCTTACGAAGGCGGCGCACAACTCATTGACCCAGCGATCGCAGAAGGAGATGATACCTTAGCCTACGCTGGTAAACTCTCATTCAAAAATGCTCGACTAAGGGTTGCTAACGGCACTGTTCACGCGGAGCTTGCGACCATTGACGATGTGCTGGGAGCAACAAATTTTAGAGGCGGCTTCTCAGCGGCGGCTGGAGCATTACCCGTTGCAGGCCCACCTCCGGCAGTCCCTACTGTCTCAGAGAGACCTACTGCTGTATTTCTGCCAGGGCACTTTGTCCTAGTTACCGTAGGCGGAACGATCGCCGGAATTGGTGGGGCCGATACTCTTGCTGGCGGAGATCTCCTATTTTACCTTGGAGGCGGCACCTCAACTGCTTCTAACTGGCATGGGATTTCTAGAGGGTTGGACTTGTCGCCCTTTGTGATTTCTGCGATCGTCCCGTTGACCAGTCTTCCCGCAAATACGGCAACTAGAGTTCCGCCACCCGCAACCATAAAAACTGTTACGTCTTTTGTCCTGACCCTTGGGGGGAAGGTCTGCAATGGGTGCTTTGAAGAGGAATTTGCCAACACTGGGGCCAGCGCAGGCGTGACGCTTACGAGCTTGGTGACGAAGAGCAATATTAGCTGTACCTACACAGGATTAACGGTTTGAAGCCTTCCTGCCAGCTTTTTTAGGCTCTGGGACAAATTTTTTCTTGCAGTCTAGGCACTGAAAACGATCGCTTCCAGATGGGAGGCGATCGCATTTCGTAATTCGTTCAGATTGGCAATCAGGACATTTATGCACGGATCAAAGGATAAGTCTTAATTTTTTTGACATCAACACCATGCCGACCAAAGGCAACCTCTGGAGCCAACAAATACCGCTGAGCTTGCTCACAAGTCTTGAGGCTTGCTGGAACCTCTAGAGAGCAT
>JAGVDA010000579.1 GCA_020058975.1 Thermosynechococcus sp. WC_1
AAGCCTTTCTTTTGGGCAATAATCAGCGGTGCAGCTTCAATAATAGGCAGATAACCCAGCTTTACCTGGGTGGTTTCGGGCGCTTCACCAGCGGCAATAGGGCTAGCAGGCGCAGCGGCTTGCGAACCTCCTGCATTGGTCGCAGAGGGCGGATTGCCCAGACACCCTTTGAGCAAAAGGGAGCCAGCAGAGGCAGCACCTGCGGTGAAGATAAATTTACGGCGAGACAATTGGCTCATAGGTTCTCCTGAGGTCAAAAAGGGCTAAACGCTAACGGTCAGAACTTGTGGAAATGCCCTTGCGCAGAACAAAGGACAGAATTAAGACGCTGAAGTAGCTTGCAATAACGCTGGGAACAACGAATTCAAACATGGTTGTACTCCTAAAACATGAAGGGTTGAATGGCGGCTATAAACTCAATGTCTATTCGTTTATCTATTGACAGTCTCAAGAAAAAACCTAATAAGCATTGGTATCAACAATTCCTCCTGATATAGAATCCTAAGGAATAAGTGAGTAAAAGCTACGTATTTAATACGTCTTGAGTGATTAAGCTTGAAAGGTTAAATTAATAATACCTTTGGCAAGCAATAGATAAAAGCCCAATTATTTTATCTAATAAATAGATTTTATCTATTTAGATTGAGTCGTCTTATTGAGGCTCTGTGGCGAGGCCCCAAAACTCCTGCACGCAGCGAAATGATTGAAAGTGTCGATCACTAACTTGACTGTTGAGTCTGAACCGCGTTCAATTTCTTCAGAGATGCTGTTCAGCGATCAAAACAATGTTTTTATTCTTGTCTAAGCTGCTGCCGCTATTTGTGTATCCGGCAGGGCTGTCTTGTTTATTGCTGGGAGTGGCGATCGCCACGTTCTGGAAGCACCCTCGTATTGCAGCAATGGCAATGGGTGCAGCCTTAGGCGTGATTCTTTTTAGCAGTAATGCCTGGGTTGCAGCGGCTTTGGTGAGAGGGCTAGAGTTTCAGTATCGACCTGCTGCTACTTACCCGAAGGTGGCAGCGATCGTCATTTTAGGCGGTGCGGTACGTTCAGCCACTGCGCCACGGGTTTGGCCTGAGCTGCTTGAATCTGGCGATCGCATTTTGTATGCCGCCCGACTTTATAAAGAAGGCTACGCCCCCAAACTCATCTTGACCGGAGGGCGTATTAACTGGAAAAAAGAAGCGGCTCCTTCAGAAGCCCAAGACATTGAGACTCTTTTAGAATTTATGGGCATCCCAAAGTCCGCCATGCTGCTAGAGCGAACTTCGCTCAATACCCACGAAAATGCGGTTAACGTGAAGGCCATTCTGACCCAAGAAAAGTTAGAGGGGCCGATCTTGCTGGTGACTTCGGCACTTCATATGCCGCGCTCTATGGCAATTTTTAAGAAAGAAGGAATGGAGGCGATCGCCTCCCCCACAGATTATTTAGTAGATGAATCCACATCCGCTCAAGGCATCCAAGACTTTTTAATCAAGCTGCTACCCGATGCCGAAGCAATGTATCGCACCACCATCGCGCTAAGAGAATACGTGGGTATGATGATTTATTGGCTAAAAGGATGGATTTAGCGCCCCATCACTCAATTGCTCTACGATACCTAAACAAAGCTTGGCAGCACCTGAAATGAAATTGACTGAAGTTCGCAGCCACACTCCTCCGCCAGCAGATGAGATTTTTGCCCTCATCCGCTTTAGTCAGGCGTTCTATCAAGAGACAGACTATCGTCAGGCTCATAAACGCCACTGTCAGTGGTATGCCGAAACCGCAGCCCAAAACCGTGCGGAATTTAGCACCCTAAAACGGGGCTTTAAGCTTCTGCGCTGGTTTCGGCATTAACCACTGCATCACTTGCCACTTCATCGACCACCACTTCAATTTCAAAGTCATTGAGGTGAGTGCGAAACTTAGGCGAAAACTGAATAATAAATGGATAGTTAGCGCTGACAGGCCGACCTTGCCACTCTTGCAATACGCCAACAATCTCACCTTCTAGCCCTTTGATGTCAAAAGGCTGACTGCGATGCTCAGGATGGTGATACACAATCACTGATTCTTTAACGCGGATTTGATCACCCACTTGCATAGCTCTAACTTTGCGTCCTTTTCAGTCGTCTGCTTACGCTAGCTGGCCCTGGTATGGGCAGCAGCTTTATTATCTTTGCATAAGAAGGGACTCATGCTGAAGGATTGGTTTGCATGTTTGCGGCTGGGGTATATTTTTGCCGCGTAGAAAAGGCAAATACCAGAACCGAAAAGGTCAGTATCCCTGCCAAATAAAACGGATAGCGATAGGTTTCGGGGTTAGACTGACGCACAATGAGTCCTGCAATGATGGGGCCAAAGGCGTTAGAAACGTTGAGGTATGAGGCATTAAGCCCCATTGCCATACCCTGGACATCGGGTTTGGAGTTGAGGGAGATTAGCGTGGTAATCGTAGGCTGCACCAGCGCATTGAATACGGCGAACACGAGCATAACGCAGACGAAGTAAACAATATTAGGAAAGTCAGGCATTAGCAAAAACGTGAGCGCCCGCATCAATAGCCCGATCAATAAAATTCTGACCAAGCTCATGCGCTGGGTGAGCAGACCAATCCCCTTTGCCTGTACCACGACAGAAACCAATCCAAGCCCTGCAAACAAAAGCGTTAACGTCTGATTATCTTGCCCCAGTACATAGATGAAGTAGGGCTGAAAGGCAAAGGTGAAAATGGTGAAGGTGGTGCCAATCAAGAAATTGATGATGAGCAAAATCCCGACCTTCGGTATCGCTAAGCCCGTAATCAGGTTGCCTAGGCCAATATCCCACCATTTTTCAGCCTTTGCGGCTTTGGTTTGCAGCGTCTCGGGTAGGGCAACTAGAACAAAGGTGAGGGCAATGAAGGCGATCGCACTTGAAGACAAAAAGCCTGCCCCTAAAGAAAACTGCTGTGAAATTAAGCTTAAAATAGGGCCCACAATAAACCCTAAACCAAAAGTCACGGCTCCAAAAAGACCAAATGCCTTAGCGCGTCCCTCGGGCGGGGTAATATCTGACACAATCGCCTGAGCCACAGAGACGTTGCCGCCCGTAATGCCGTCTAGAAAACGCGCAAAAAACAGCATCGCAGCACCACTGGCGGTTCCTGCCAGGAAGTTTGCCACCACAGTGCCCGCTAAGCTGATGATGAGCAGGGGTTTGCGCCCAAAGCGATCTGAGAGCTTGCCAATCACAGGCGTTGAAATAAACTGCGCAGCGGCGTAGGTGGCAAACAGCAAACTGGTCTGAAAATCCGTTAGCCCAAACTCTTTTCCATAGAGATAGAGGATGGGGATAAGGATGGTAAAGCTGAGCGAGTTAGCAAAAGCAATAAAAAGCGTAATCCAGAAGGTGCGGGTCATGAACAGGCTCAGCAGAAGACTTGCTTCATCATACGTTGCTCAACCTACCGCAAACTTGACCTACAGAAGCTGCCAGTCCCCAAAGCGATCGCCGTAGTAGTTCAAAATCTCTACCACTCTGGCTTTATCTTCAGCCGCAACGACCTTATCTCCATTGATGCGCAGACCGCCTACCTGACTCAGCGTGTAGTCAAACTGCTGTGCTGTTTGGGGCAAAAGCTCTACCTCAATACCAGCTACCTGACGCAAATGTGCCGCCACCTCTCGATAGACAGACAGCGGCATCTTAGGCCAAGCAAGCGTTTCAGGAATCGTTGTTGTTGTCATCTTTTTATAAGGATCTGCTTAGAAGCTAGATGATTTACACTCCCTCATCCCCTTTCTTATAGCCAAAGGCTTTCCCCCTTCTCCCAGAACGAGAGAAGGGGAACAAGATTCTTACTCCCCTCTCCCGTTCTGGGAGTGGGGCTGGGGGAGAGGGTCAAAGTTGTTTTCTTTGAAATCCATGAACCTAAGAACCAGCGCTATAAAACTAGGAACCCGCCGTAACTTCCTGGGGTGTTTCCAGTTCTGGCAAAGTGCAGCAATTCACATCATTAAGGCAAATTTTGCCTGACTGTAACGCCCAGCGGACTAAGGCCACGCGGTTATCAGTAGAGGTCTTGGTCAGAATGTTGCTGATATGGTTATCGACAGTACGCTTACTAATTTCTAGCTTTTCTGAAATTTCTTGGTTGGTCAATGCAGAAGCCACTAGCTCAATCACCTGAAGCTCTCGCTCTGAGAGAGAGTGGTTATCTTGAGAAGTGCCGTTTGTCATGCCCTTGAAATTCCGTATAAATACTTATGTGATTAATTGTAAACGCTATTTTGGGTTTTGCGCTGTCTTAAGATCACCTTAAGATCATCATTTTCCAGGCTCTGTTCCAGAGACAACGGGCGCAATGCGACTCAGGTTTAAGTTGGGATGATCGGTCATAAGCTGCTGCACATTCCACTCGTTGCGGAATAGCAAGACGGGTCTTCCCCAGCCATCTTTGACCGTAGAAGCATTGAAAATTCTGCCGACCTTGTCCAAAATTTCCCA
>JAGVDA010000233.1 GCA_020058975.1 Thermosynechococcus sp. WC_1
ACCTAGGGTAACAACGATAGATATAAATACAGACCGCTTTCTGCCACCAAGCCATGCATAGAGCGAGAACCCTTTGCTAACCTCAGTTATAGCGCTTCATCTGCTCTTAAAATAAGCAATTGTCAACAAATCTCTGAGCGTTCCTTAGGAGAACAGGGAAAGGGAATGTTATTATTGCAACAAAATCACGCAACTTAGTACGGAAATCGACCCCTATGGCTTCGACTCCTGTGTCTCCGGTAGTCCTAGTGATTTTGGATGGCTGGGGCTACCGTGAGGAAACAGACGGAAACGCGATCGCCACAGCGAATACGCCCATCATGGACAGCCTTTGGCGCGCCTATCCTAGCACGCTGATTCAAACCTCAGGGAAGGCCGTCGGCCTGCCCAAAGGTCAAATGGGCAATTCAGAAGTCGGACATCTCAACATTGGCGCAGGCAGAACCGTTCCTCAAGAACTGGTGAGAATTTCAGATGCCGCCGAAGATGGTAGCCTGCTCACAAATCCAGCCCTGGTTGAGCTATGTGAAACCGTAGCCAAAAAGCAGAGCAAACTGCATTTTGTAGGTCTATGCTCTCAGGGTGGCGTGCATTCCCACCTCAATCACCTCTTTGCCCTGCTTCAGCTTGCCAAAAACCACGGTATTCAAGATGTCTGCATCCACGCTATCTTGGATGGTCGAGACACCCCACCCACCAGCAGCATTGAAGAAATCCAGCGGCTTCAGGCCGAAATTTCCCACATTGGCATCGGTCGCATTGTTACCCTTAGCGGTCGCTACTATGCCCTAGACCGCGATCATCGCTGGGATCGCGTTCAAAAAGCCTATGAGGTCATGACCCAGAATACTGAGGTTGCAGGGGCTTCTCCCCAAGACGTGATTGAAGAAGCCTATCGCCAAAAAATTACGGACGAATTTATTCTTCCGGTACGCATTGCTCCAGGTGCCATTGAACCCGAAGATGGCGTTATTTTCTTTAACTTTCGGCCAGACCGCGCGCGTCAGCTTACCCAGGCGTTTGTTGACCCTAACTTCAAAGGCTTCGAGCGAAACTTAATTCAGCCTCTGTCTTTTGTTACCTTCACGCAGTACGACGCTCAACTGCCCATTCGAGTGGCCTTTGAGCCGCAAAGCCTAGACAATATTTTAGGTGAAATTATTGCAAACAACGGACTTAAGCAGTTCCGCGTCGCCGAAACCGAAAAATATGCCCATGTAACCTACTTCTTTAACGGCGGCATTGAAGACCCGCTAGAAGGAGAAGAGCGGTTTCTTGTGCCTAGCCCAATGGTGCCAACCTACGATAAATCCCCCGCAATGTCTGCAAAAGATGTAACTGCCGCCGCCATTGCCGCCGTTCAGCAGCAGGCGTATGGACTAATCGTCATTAACTTTGCCAATCCAGACATGGTGGGGCATACCGGAAACATGGATGCCACGGTGAAGGCCATTGAAACAGTCGATCGCTGCGTGGGTCAGCTTTTAGAGCAGGTGGTCAAAGCGGGTGGCACGACGCTCATTACCGCCGATCACGGCAACGCTGAGTACATGTGGGATGAATCTGGCAATCCTTGGACGGCACATACAACGTTTCCAGTGCCCTTTATTTTGGTAGAGGGTGAACAGCGTAAGATTCCTGGTTACGGCACTGATATTCAGCTACGGACGGACGGCTGCTTGGCAGATATTGCACCAACCATTTTAGAAATCTTGCAGCTTCCACAGCCCGTCGAAATGACAGGGACGTCTTTGCTTCAGTCTTCTGAGGTCGAAATTCGTCCCAATAAAGGGCCGGTGCGGATTCGGCTGTAGCGGGTTGAGGAAACAAAAAGACTGATATCAGTCCATCTGTTAATCTGTAAAGACACGGTTTAATTAGGCATTAGCATGGTTGTTCAAGTTCTTCAGAGCATTTGGGCCTTTTCTGCGTTCGGGCTGATTATTTTGGTGCTGCTTCATAGCCCCAAGGGAGATGGTTTAGGTGCAATTGGCGGTCAAGCGCAGCTTTTTACCAGCACTAAAAGTGCAGAAACAACCCTAAACCGCGTCACTTGGACGCTGACCGTTTTGTTTATGTCTTTGACGGTGGTTTTAAGCGCTGGCTGGTTAAATCCGCGCTAAGAACTTGAATTAATGGCGCGATTGTTTACCAAACGTTTCTGCAAATTAAGTTTTATTGTTGGGCAGAGGCGAGATTTTACGCCTCTGTTAGGCTCATAAAAAGGGATTCCATCGGCTTGACCCTTAAGCTTTTACGCATGGAAAGGCTCCCATGAGAAGCTTTGACGTAGGCACTTAAGAAAAATGGCTGACGGACATCTTCTTCTATTTGCCGCAATGATGATGATTCATAATGCCTAAAATCCTTCACCAGTACATTCAGCAGTGGTGCCAAGAGCATGGCTGGACAGATTTGTTTATAGAACAGCGCCAGTTTTGGGCTTTTCCGCCTGGGTCTGTTTTACCTGTCCCTGTACCCACTCGCGCATTGGAAGGGTTTTACAATGAGCGGGAAATGACGCCCCAAACTGGCCTACTGAATTTATGTTCGATTGGGGTGGCGCTTTTAGCTATTTTGCTAACGGTCATAACGCTTTCGCCCATTCCCTTGCTGGCTGCATTTGGCTGCTGTGCGATCGCCGTTGCCCTACTAGAAGAAGAACGCATTTAATCAGACGAGACATCTTTACTTTCTAATGTTTTCCTGATCAGCTTGGCGAAGACTGAGCCGCAGTCGGTTCTGCTGGAGGCGTTGCTGGCGCAGCAGCCATGCGAATTTCTGAGCAAAATGTAGTCATAAAAACAACGCCATCTTTCTTTACGCTACTGCTGCGTAGACGTAAATTAGGGCTGGCAAACCAAATCCGTTCTTCAGAACTTGCGCCTGCTTCCTCAAATCGAAGGGTGAGGGCTTCATCGGCACCCATGCCATAGGTGCCCTTCACCGCAGGGGCAGAATTTAGGCTGCGCAAGATCTGTCCAGCATTGGAAGCGTTAGAGGCGATCGCCACCAGCACCACAGACCCTTCATTTTTCGGCTTAAACTTACTCTGGTAGGCTTCAGCCACTTCACTCCAGCGTAGCCGTAGACCGCACTGTACCAGGGCTGTGTCAACACTCGCCTGCTGACACAGCGCAGCAACATCACTGTGGTCTGCTTCTAGGATTTCACCCCAGAGGTCAGAACGCGCACTCTGGTTATTTTGTTCAAGAAGTTGATGCGTGGTGCGTTGAGAAACCCACTTACCATCGCAGAGCTGAAAAAATGCTTGAATATCCATGAAGCTAGTGACACAGTACGCCGAATCCCTTCTATTTTAGGGGTTCAGGTGACGTGCGTGAAATCGAATGTGATCTTCTATAAATGTGGCGATAAAGTAGTAGCTGTGATCGTAGCCAGGATGCGATCGATAGGTGAGCGATCGCCCAGCCGTGCGACAGGCTTCTACCAGTCGCTCAGGCAATAGCTGCTCGACCAGAAAAGTATCTGAAAGCCCCTGGTCAATTAAGATGGGGCGAGAGTCTACGGGGAACGCAGAAGCGAGTAACGTCGCATCATAAAGGCTCCAGTGTGCTTGGTCTGCGCCCAGGTAGCCCGTCAATGCCTTTTGACCCCACGGGCACTGGCTGGGCGCTGCAATTGGCGCAAAGGCTGAGATAGACCGATAACGATCACCCTTGCGTAACCCACACACCAGCGCACCATGCCCTCCCATTGAGTGCCCCGAAATCCCCTGTCGTGCTGTGTCTGCTGGGAACTGTGCCGCAATGAGCGTGGGCAATTCTTCGACTATGTAGCTATACATTTGATAATGCTGATTCCAGGGAGCTTGGGTTGCATCTACGTAAAACCCAGCGCCAGCTCCAAAATCCCAATCTGCATCTTCGCCAGAGATGCCTGTGTTGCGAGGGCTGGTGTCCGGTACC
>JAGVDA010000415.1 GCA_020058975.1 Thermosynechococcus sp. WC_1
CCAAATTCAGTAGCAGAACACCCTCAGGGGATTAACCCTCGATCTGCGCAACCTTTGCTTCAGGCAAAATAAGCATTGCGTCGCCAAAAGAATAGAACCGATACTGCTGGGCGATCGCCGCTTCGTACAGCGCCATGAGCCGCGATCGCCCCACCAACGCGCTGACCAGCATCAGTAAGCTAGACTTCGGCAGGTGGAAGTTTGTAATCATCCCGTCGATTACCTTCCAGCGGTAGCCAGGGTAAATGAAAAGATTTACCTTGCCGCAGTAAGGCTGAAGCGTTCCTTCTTGGGTGGCAATGCCTTCGAGCGATCGCACCGCCGTTGTGCCCACCGCAATCACGCGCCCGCCAGCCGCTTTGGTTTCCGCAATGAGCTGCACGGTTTCTTCGGGTAGCTCTACCCATTCCGCGTGCATAGCGTGATCTATAATACGCTCTGCCTCTACGGGGCGAAATGTGTCAATGCCGACGTGAAGCGTCACAAACGCCTGACGAATCCCTTGAGCCTTCAGAGTCTCTAAAAGCTCTGGCGTAAAGTGTAGCCCCGCCGTGGGTGCCGCCACTGAACCTGGAGTTTCGGCAAAAACCGTCTGGTACTGCTCTGGCTGCGACTGCCGTGATGCAATGTAGGGCGGCAGCGGTACCTGGCCTAAAATCTGTAGCACCGCCTCAAAGTCTAACGCTGTGTCTAACACCTCAAACTTTAGCAACCGCCCACGAGTCGCTTCATCGGTTTCAATCACCTCTGCCCGTAAAAGAGGGCTATGTTCTGCCCCAAACTCAATGAATGTCCCTGGCTTCAGCCGTCGTCCTGGCTTAACGAGCGCCAGCCAGCAGTTTGCTTCCCTCGGCTCTAATAAAAATACCTCTACAGCAAGCGGAGGCGCATCGGGGAACGTTAGGTTGACCTTTCGCCCCAGCAGCCGTGCCGGAATGACGCGGGTATTGTTGAGCACCAGTAAATCTCCGGCTTTCAAACGCTGAGGGAGATCTCTAAAAATGCAGTGTTGTGAGGAATCCTTTTCGACGACCAGCAAACGGGAGCAATCACGAGGAACCAGGGGCACTTGGGCAATCAGCGCCTCTGGCAAGCTGTAGTCATAGGCTGTTAGCGATTCATCGGAGTGAGGGTCTAAAAAAACGGATGAAGACGAATTGAGCATATTGCGATCAAGAATAAAGCCAATCAAAAATGCCGCATTGAAGTTAAAGACGCTTGGGAACAGATGCCCAAAACCAGCTTCTAAGACACTAAAATAAGTCGCATTCAATTCTATAATTGGGATGGTAGAAGGGGTCTCTTCTCATCAAAGAGGGTCTCTCTTTTGTTAAGAGCCTGAACCGCTAGAACCAAGCCATACATACAGTAATAGACTCAGCAATAGAAGCATTCTGCGTTAATTGACTGTACGTTAAAGCCTCTCAATAGGTCAGTCATGCATCAGTGGCAGCACAAATATACGTTTGTGTTGCGCAATCATCCCATTTTGACAAACCTGACCCAATTTTTGAGTTGTAACGCTTCTAGACATCCGTTAGGCATTTCTACTTCAGTGTTAGAAGGCATCGCCCATGGACTACCTATACTATCTCGGCAACGCCAGTTTAGTCCTCCGCGTCATTGAGCATCTTAAATGCGTGAGTGCAGAGCCAGTACAGTTTGTAACTGTGCTTCACCAGCTTGATGGATGGGTGGTTAGGGTGGTTTGTCCGGCATGGTCTACTTATCGTCAGGGCAATCTACGGGCTTTTTTAGAGGAGTTGGGGGTTGTTTACGCTCCGAACCCTCGATTGCAGCATGTTCTGTATGACTTAGAGAATGGATGCTCTGCGATTGAGGTGATGCAGCATTACAAGGTTGCGGTCATTGTCCACGGTCAGCCTGATCGTTCTGAAATTGAGTCTTTTCGTGAGCAGTTTATTCAGGGATTGGGCTACTGTCCCGAAACCTTGGGTTAAAGAGTTTTGCTACCGAGCTGTAATGCCCGAAGTCGTTCGATCTCATTGAGATAGCTTGGCATGGCTTCATTGCCCACTTTACAGGCTCTGCGATCAACGCTTACCATATCGTCGCCCCAGAAGACTTGACCGAGTGGTACGGCTTCGCCTTTATCTGGTTTCCAATCGCGGCTTAGAAACTTGCGATCGCCATCCACTACAGCCCCATGAAATAAATGCCCAATGCTGAAATACACATCTTGAAGCACTAGGGGTACCGACGGGCGATGAAGCTGCCCCCGTGAGTTTGCACTTCTGGCCTTGTACTTTGCTCTGGGGAATAAGCCATACAGATTTTTAAGAGAAGCCGAAATTAAAGGCTGATCTTTGAGAATGGTGCGCTTGAAAGCCCCTACGCTAATGCAGCAGTCTACTTCAGAAAGTAGTGCTGGAGCTGTCATGGACTGAAACCGGACGGGCTGGGGGGAGAGATTGGGGTAGTCTCGCAGCGGAAGCTGATCTGCATCGAGTAGCTGCATTCCTTCGTCTAATAGGTTGTTTAGCCCACTGCGGCTGGCGATATCGGTCAGCGAAACCGCAGAGCAAACGCCTTCTACAATTAAAATTTCGGCAGTGGGGTTAACGCGACGTAATCCCTGCAAAACGACCCTTAAGACACCCATACTAACCGTCACGGGTGGCCCGACTGGATAACCTAAGTTGGGCTTCACTAAAATACGGGCTGCGCTGCGAGCAGCTTTGGGTGGCTCATACTGAAACAGTGCTGTTGTAGTGGTATGGACCGTTTGGGCATCAGACATGGGTAAAAATTGCGGAATTTCTGTACTAACGGTTGGCGCTATCGGCGGACTGAAGCACGGCGGCTAACAGCCCTGGAAACAGTTCGTCTAGTTCCTGCTGCCGCAGTGAATTAAGGTGCTGCGTCCCCGACTTGCGCGACAAGATCACGCCAGACTCTCGCAGAATTTTGAAGTGGTGGGACATGGTGGAACGGGCGATCGCAAGGTCAAAGTCGCAACAGTTTTGTTCGCCTTTGGCGGCTAACTGACGCACAACGGCTAAACGCACCGGATCGCCTAGGGCATAAAGCACGCCGGATAGGGTGATTTGCTGGATATCTGGGTGGTACATCGGTCTCATACCTTGCATTATCTCACGAAGCGATCTATATTTTGATTATTCGATTTTCTCGAAATAAAGAATAAGGCGGCATTGCCCTAAGCGAGCTTTTCGAGTATTTTTCAATTCAGTCAAGAGGCATATTATGACGGCAAATTCTCTTTTTGAACCAATCCAGGTGGGTGCAATTGAGCTACAAAACCGCATGGTCATGGCTCCGCTGACTCGCGCCCGTGCGGGGGTAGAGCGTATCCCTAATGCATTGATGGTGGAGTATTACCGCCAGCGGGCAAGTGCTGGACTGATTATTTCTGAGGCGACTCATGTTTCTGAGCAGGGCATTGGCTGGGTCGAAACGCCAGGAATTCACACCGATGCACAGGTTCAGGGATGGCGGCATGTGACAGAAGCCGTTCACCAAGAAGGTGGCAAGATTTTTCTTCAGCTTTGGCATACAGGGCGCGCATCTCATCCTGATTTTCAGGTGGGTGGCGCGTTGCCCGTTTCGGCTTCGGCGATCGCCGCGATTGGTGATGCCCATACACCCCTTGGCAAAAAGCCCTACGTTACTCCACGCGCACTCGAAACAGATGAAATTCCTGGCGTGGTTCAGACCTATGCAGACGCGACCCGTCGCGCTCAAGAGGCAGGCTTTGACGGTGTAGAAATTCACGCGGCAAACGGCTATTTGATTGATGAATTTCTGCGGGATGGCTCTAATCATCGTACCGATGCCTATGGCGGTAGTATCCCCAATCGGCTGCGGTTTTTACAGGAAGTGACGGAGGCAGTGGTTGCGGCCTGGAGTGCGAATCGGGTTGGGGTACGGCTATCGCCGACGAATCCTTATAACGATATGAAGGACAGCAACCCTGTGGCAACATTCTCTGCGGCGGCTGAGCTACTGAATCGCTATGGGTTGGCCTATCTCCACATCCTAGAGGCACTACCAGGACACTTCTTGGCTGGAGAAGGTGAGTTTGTAACCCCCCACCTTCGCAAAATCTTTGACGGACTGCTGATGGTGAATGGCGGCTACGGACGGGAGACAGGGATAGAGGCGATCGCCCAAGGTAATGCAGATCTAATCGCTTACGGCGTACCCTTTATTGCC
>JAGVDA010000077.1 GCA_020058975.1 Thermosynechococcus sp. WC_1
CGCGCCCTAGCGCTAGAACCCAATAACGGCGTAGTGTATAACAACCGCGCATTGCTATATGTGGCGCAAGGCAACTCAGCAGCGGCCTTAGCCGATTATCGCAAAGCAGCGGAACTCTATCAGCAGCAGGGCAACACCCAAGACTACAACCGCCTACAGCCAGAAATTGCGCGGCTTCAGGCGTCTGCTCGTCCAGCACCTGAGGTCAAGCCGAGTCCATAGTGCAGGTTGTTTCGCCGTAAAGAAAGGGAATATTAGAGTATGTATACCCTCATAGCCATTCGCAGGTTCTGGCAAGACAAGGGCAGAAATGGCTTACTCTGACGTTCCCGTTTATAACATCACCCTGGTTGGCAATGACCAGGCAGACAGCGTCACAGTTAAAATTGGGAGCGATGAATACATTCTCGAATCGGCAGAAGATCAGGGGGTGAAGCTGCCTTCTTCTTGCAACGCGGGTAAATGCATTACCTGCGTGAGCAGACTATTGGAAGGCGAAGTTGAGCAAGACCACGTTTTTCTGAAGCCTCACGAAGTGGCAGCGGGATTTATTTTGACCTGCAAATCTTACCCACGCTCAGATTGCGTAATCTTGACCCATCAAGAAGATGTGTTGCTTGAGGGAGAGTTTAAGGCTTGAGTATTCAAGCACTGTTCTCGAATGCGCTGGGCTACGTCTTGTCCAACTTCAAGAATTTCCTGAGCAACCAATGGTTGTTCACCTAAGTAGATCTGCAATCCAACCGCAAGGGATTCAAGTTCGGTTGCACTTGCAGATTCACTTAAAATTTGAAAAATCTTTGCTGCATTTACAATAGTAGAAATTTGGATGATAAATTCGATTATATTTATCATATTATCTTTGATTACCTCAGGTTTATTTAGTAAAAACTCAAGAAAAGCCAGAGTTTCCGACCACTTTTCCTGTTTCTTTAGAAGCAAGACAAGAAAATAAAGTGCCCCCCAATCATTCGGGTCTTTTTTAACTACTTGTCTAACAGAAAACTCTGCTTCCTCTATTCGGTTTAACTCAAACATTTCGTATGCACGATTCAGCAATGCCTGATGATCATCTGGGTTAACTTCGATGGCCTTGTCGTAACTAGCAATTGCTTCTTCTCTATGACCTAAGGCAGATAATGAAAATCCCCTAACAGTCCATATATCAGGATCATTAGGATAAATATCTATTAATTTATCGTAACTTGCAACTGCCGCTTCGTATAATCCTAAATTATGAAGTATGATTCCACGCTGAAGCCAAATTTCATGCTTCATCGAGTTAAGTTTGATAGCCTTGTCATAACTTTTAAGCGCTTCTTTATAGCACCCTAAAGAAGACATTGCTCTACCACGGCCATACCAAATTTCAGGATTTTTTTGATTGAACTTGATTGCTTGATCGTAGTTTAAAACCGCCTCATCAATTCGTCCTAAATCTAATAGTTTGATGCCAAGAGAAATCCACGCAACAGGATAATTCGGATTAAGATTAATGGCTTTTTTATAGCTAGAAATTGATTCTTCATTAAAACCTATGACGGAAAGCTCATGTCCACGATTAGACCACGCAATAAAGTCATTTGGGTTAATTTTAATAGCTCTTTCATAGCTATCAATAGCTTCTTTACTGCGTCCTGATTCTCCTAGAGCAAAACCACGATTAGTCCAAATTGCACTGAAATTTGAACCTAGCTTTATAGCCTTATCGTAACTTATAATTGCTTCATTACAATTCCCATTCTCTAATAATTCATTACCTGCTTGAAAGTCTTTCCACCATTTATGAGTTTTTGTTGAGAAGCTTTCTATTTGCCAGGAGGTTAAGAATTTAAGCAAATCTGGCCTGTCAGATGCTTGTAAAAAATCATCTGGTACTTTTTTTAAGAGTTTACGTCTTAAGTTAGACTGCTTTGCGGCTTCTAAAATCCCTTGATACAGTAGGAAATGTTCAATTCGCTGAGTTGGGTCAAGCATATCGGCTTGTTTAACAAGTTTTGCCGTTGCATCAACCAACTCATCGCCCTGATAAAAATTCACCATGAACGTCACTGCTGCCTGCACCCTACTTGATGGGTGACTGCGGCGACGCATTAAGTAGTAAATGTTGTACAGCCTCTCCGTTGCCTGATAGAGTTTTTTGCGGCTTTTCCCCTGCACTACCGTTACAGCCCCACGACTCACTAATCGGTTGAGCAGCGCACTGACCTGACTTACACCCATACGAGAACCTGTTGCTACCTCACGAGCACCAATCGGATCCCAAATCTCTAGCAGGGCAATAAAAACCTTTCGCTCCGCAGCAGCCAGATTATCAAGATGGCTTTTGAAATAATCGGTGTGTTCATCAATCAGTTGGCTAAGATTCGCCATTAAATCTTTCAGAGACAGATCAACTGCAAAGTCAATCAAAATCCTGAGCAACCGAGGATTTCCACCAGTCAAAATCTTAATTGGCTTTAAACGATTGTTATGAACAGGTTTACCTGTAATTCCCGTCCACAATACTCGGCAATCTTCTAGAGAAAGTGCTTCAAGCTGATAAATTGTAAAAAACTCAAACCAAGCCTTCTGAATGGCTTCAATTTGCTCAAACCGCTGTGTTGCCGAGCCCAATAACATCAAACGCGGCTCATTTTGGAGCGTGTGGCGCAGTTCCCAGTCATCATGACTGCCCAGTTGTTCTGCAAACAACATATTCAGGTTTTCAACCACCAGCACAATTCGCTTCCCTTGGGCATCGGCAAAATCCATCAACTGCGCCAAAGCCCTCTGCCTCAGTCGCGTTTCATCAGATTCCGTTCTTAACTCCTCATAAACAGTTTGCCAGCTTGCTTCCTGAGTTTGATCCGCTACATGAAACAATGCCTCCAGCCAAAATTCTCCCACGCTAGTAATCTGGTAAGATTCCTCTGCAAATACCAGCGGGTACCATTGCTCATTGAGCTTACTTTCTGTTCTCACTTCTGCCGCGACTCGCCGCACCAGCATCGTCTTGCCCGTCCCCCTTGCACCCACCACCAGTACATGCTGATTCGCAGCTCCGGTATTTTCGCGTAAGTTCTCTAGAATCAAGTCTAGGTATGGCTTGCGCACTACAAAAGACACAATCAGATCAGCATCGCTGCTAAACCCAGGGTTGTACTTAAACTCCATTGCCTACGCTCCCAGGCGTTTAGCAGCCGTCCTGAAATTAAAGCTGTGGGTTGCATACCACCAATCTTTAACCAGCCTGGAGACAAACCCGTAGGTCTCTTGATCCTTACTCAAGTAACCGTCATGCTCCAGAATGTTGAGCACTTCGCGCAAAGCATCCTCTGGACGAGCAATATCATTTGCAACAGAATACTCTTGACCAAAAACGGCTGTAGCTTCTGGCATTAGACAACCTGTGACAGCAGTTTCGGTCAGAAGATCCAGCGCTAAGGGGTACAGTATTGGTCCCAGCACCATTTTTAAACGTTCTTCCAAATGACTCAGTTCTGCATGTCCGCGTGTACTAAGCATCTTGCTTGCATAAATTTCGGAAATCAATTCCTTTGAGACGTCTTGAATCCTGCGTAACTTACAGCTCTGGTAGACCTGATCGAAAAACAACTGAACATGATACGGAATACAAATGCCCATATGCTCAACCATCTGAGCGATCGCCCCTTCCTGAAACCGCAGGTTATACTCCTCAGCCAAAGCCTCAATACCTCCTTGCGCTGCCTCAACGGTCCATGGCCCCAACTCAAAGGGCGAAAAATGATTAATCGTGGCGCTCAATCCCGCCTGCTTCAGAATTGGCTCTAACCCAATCGACCCCGTAACGACTAGCCGCACTTTACCTTGATGCTTAAGGCTATTAGAACGCAACCAAGACATAAACGCATCGGTTTGGGCACGGCGTTCTGGCGTAATACTAAAATCTTCACCCTTCAGTAACCGACTGACTAAAATTGGCACCTCATCTAAAAAGATCACCACGGGCTTATCCGAATCAGCCAAGATTGCAAATAGGCGATCGCCCTTCGCACGCCAATCCCCTTCAGTCAACCCGCTCCGTAGCGTCACCTTGAGGTCTGCTACTTGCAAAGAGTCAATATTTTCAGTAGCGGTTCGTGCAATGTTGATAAACACGTCCCTTGTTTTTCCCCATAGGGACTGATATTTACGGGTTGCCACACTCAACTCAGCAACCGCATCCGCCGCCGAAGCCGCTTCTTGAAGATCCACATGCAAGCACATGTAACGGTCTTGAATCAGCCGTGAAGCTTCATGCATCAAGCTGGTTTTGCCAATACGCCGTTGTGCAACCAATAGCAGATGGTCTCCCTCATCTAATTTCTCAATGAACAAATCCATTTCTATTTCTCGATCCCAAAAGCGATCGCCATCTACCCAATTCCCTACCGTTCGCTTCAACCCAGATGACATTGACATACTTCTAGTCTTTCCCAACAAAAACGTTGCCAACACTTCTGTTGCAATCCTAGCATGCCAACGTTTTTGTTGGCAACAAAAACGTTGTGTTTTTTACTTTTTTCTTGAAATGCGTTTACACAGGTGATCGCGACCACCTGTGGCACTTAAAGAACCGAGGCAAAGCTAAGTTCAGGATAAATCAGTCGATATGCTGAATCAGAGACATCGTTCAGGAGATAATGCCTGACCGTAATGCCCTTACGGCTGCTTCAGTCCGGTCATTGGCACAAAGCTTTTCTAAGATATTGCGGACGTGGGTTTTGACCGTGCCCACCGTGATGTAGAGCTTTTCTGCAATTTCAATATTGGTGCATCCAGAGACAATACACTCCAGCACTTCGCGTTCACGCTCGGTGAGGGGATAGTTGTTGAGCAGCTCTTCATACTCTGGCTCCACGGCACCAATGCTGACGGTTTTACGGTTGCCCTCTGAATCTGTGGATGACTCTTGCTTAAGCTGCCGCAGCACAATATTGGCGATCGCCGGATCAATCCAAGCGCTGCCCTGATGAGTCGCCTCAACAGCCTCTTTGAGGCGCTCAATCTCAATATTTTTCATGCAGTAAGAGTCTGCACCTGCCGCAAAGGCCGCTAGTACCACTTCATCGTTGCCCTGCATCGTCAAAATCAAAATCTTTGTCGTGCTGCCGGGCTGTTCTGCTTGGTAGGCTCGAAACCGTCGGGTTAGCTCAATGCCGTCCATTCCGGGTAGCCCCACATCAACCAGGGCAACATCAGGCTGCATTTTTTCTAACACTTGTAATCCTTGAAGGCCGCTCGCCGCTTCGCCGACCACCTGAATACCAGCCTGTTGCTGTAACGCAGTACGGATGCCGATGCGCACCACATCATGATCTTCAATTAAGGCAACAGAAATAGGTTTCATTAAAATCAGCACTCAACGGCTAAAACTGCTTATATCTAAAACTCTTTTGACGTTCTTCTAAAGCGCTTTTTTCTAAGGCGCTTCGGAGATCCGTTTAGTTGGAGCAGAACATCTTAAGATAATGCCGGAAAATCTCAGAAACTGCCTCTATCCAAAGCAACAATGATTTTGAGGCTGCGATAGCTACAATCTAACCTTTGATTGAGACAAAAATATGTCTTTAGGAAGATTGACGCCCAGAATAGCTCAGCTATACGGTTCAAATAGGTTCATCATTGGTTCATTATCTAAAACGCTGTGCTAACGGCCTACGGCGAAACTACACTTCATGGCTAACGACGCAAACCACAACGCCTTAATCAACGCAATTCCGCATATTGTTTGGACTGCCTCTGAGACAGGAGAGATCGCGTTTTTAAATCGGCAATGGACTGAGGTAACAGGGTTAAGTGTTGCCCAGGGGTTGAGCTGGGAATTTCTACAGGCCATTCATCCAGAAGATCGCGATCGCATCCAAACCGCTTGGCAGCAGGCTGTTGCGTCGGGGCAACCCTACGAAGCAAGATTTCGGATACGTCAGGCCAGTGGAAAATACACGCGCGTCATCGCGCGCGCCCAGATTGAGCATACTCAAGATTCTTCACCTGTGGAGTGGGTGGGAACCTTCACCGATATTGAAAGCGTGATGTACCGCAAAGACGACTTAATTCACAAGCAGCAGTTTTTAGAGGCGCTGCTAGAAAACTTATCTGACGGCATTGTTGCCTGTGATGCCGGCGGTACCCTAACCCTATTTAACGCCGCCAGCCAAACATTTCATGGGCTACCCGCAGAACCACTCCCTGCCGAGCGTTGGGCTGACCACTA
>JAGVDA010000423.1 GCA_020058975.1 Thermosynechococcus sp. WC_1
TATATTCTCGCCTCCGATAAATGCTTTATCCCCCTTAAAAAGTTGTGTGGATGTGAATTTAATTTGAACTTCACGAAATATATTGATGTCTGGCTTAGGACCATACTCTCCAATCTTAACGTCAACAATTTCGTCACCCTTTGGCAGAACTATAAAAATTTTTTGCGGTATGATTATGCTTATATCCTGAATAAGATTTTTTTCGCTCTTCATTGTCTGTAGGTCTTTGACGGCTTTGTTCAGAGCTATCTACAATAAGTTCAATTTCACTCAAGTCATCCAAAAACTCTTTATATTCATCTGCATTCTTGAATTCTTCTAATAAGCTTGGTGGCAAAAGGGAGGACAATATTTTTATCCAGTAATGGAAGATACTATGAGCAGAGGACTCGGAAATACCAAAATTTAATCCTAAGTACTGAAAGGTAGAATGATGGCGTAGATAAGATAATGTTAAAAGAATTTGATCCTGGTTAGATAAAGAAGGTTTTCTTCCTCCCCCTTTAGCAATGAGTGTGATTTTCTCAGCTCTAGACTTTTTACTTTCCGCCTCAGATTTCTTGATTAATTGTTGTAAGGATTCATAATCAATCCCAAGTAACCGTTTTGCGTCTTTAGGGTTTTTCTCAATATGTTTAGATAGTAAGCTCATGATTATAGAAAGTATAAAATCTTATTTTATATCGAAAATCAAAGTTAAGCATTATATTATGGAGATGTCTAGAAGAAAAAATTTCGAGCCTCGGCGGTAAAACAGTAGGGCACTGGCCCGTTGACGGCTATGACTTCACTGAGTCTAAAGCGGTCAAAAACGGCACCTTTGTCGGGCTAGCCCTCGATGAAGACAATCAGTCTGACCTGACCGATCAGCGGATTACGGCTTGGGTTGCTCAACTGAAACCAGCATTTGGGCTGTAGCGCAATGACACAACAACCCGATGTTCTTTGGCTGAGCGTTAGCCCTAGCCTACAGTGCTTTGATCGCCCACTTTTGAGTGTTTTAGCGTCTCAAGCCAACGTGGTGCAGTGGCAGTATTGCCAAGGTCAAGATGAAGCCAGTTCGCTCTCAAATGCGGTTCATTTGCTACATAACCATTTTAGAGCAGATTAACCAGCCCATTCACCTGATCGGTCACGGCATTAGCGGCGTGATTGGTCTGCTGTATGCGCGGCTTTATCCTAAAAAAGTGCGATCGCTGACCCTTCTTGCGGTGGCAGAACAGCCTGCGATGACTTGGCAGACGCATTACTATGTGCAGCGCCATCTCATGTCATGCAGTCGTCAGCAGGTTCTGGCCTTTATGGTTCGTAGTTTATTTGGCTCAGATACCCCTTATCCTGCAAAAGATTTAGTGCGCGCCTTAGATAGAGATTTAGCTAAAGCCCCATGCCTGCATTCTCTCTTTCGCGTTGCTGATTTGCCCAAAGGCGGCATTCTTTCCCCGCTCATGGTGTGTGGTAGCCAAACCGATTCCGTCGTGCATCCGCCTGCGCTACTGGAGTGGAAAACTGGCTGAAGCCCACCGATCAACTCTGGGAATGTTCGACTGGACGACACTTTTTCCACTATCTTCAACCGTACCAAGTTGCAGAACAGGTGTTTGGGTTTTGGCGCTCTGAAGCGTTTCCAGCAGATAGGTCTGTCCTTCAAGCGTCTACATCAGAAGTCGCCTTAGTCTCTTCTACTGTCGCTTTTTAGTCTCAATAAAACTGGACAGAATAAATTCAATTGAGTTTAGATCTCAGTAGAGGCAGGTTCCGCTAGAACAGAATTGGTTCTAACCCAAAGACCATAGCAAAACCTGTCCTCTACAACCCTTTAGTCTTTACACCATTTATTTTTTCTCTGAATCCATGTCTGAGCAACTTGGCAATCAAGTCGTTGAGCTATTTATCCTAATCTGGTGCTTTGGCTGTGCCTGGGCATTGATAGCACTCCTCTGCTGGAGTGCTTGGAATACTTGCCGTCATGGAGTTCAACAGCTTAAGCGACTTCATGGCATCCCTTGCAGCCGCTGCATTTACTTCACCGGAGATCATCGCCTCAAATGTACAGTGCATCCCTGTACAGCACTCTCTGAAGAGGCACTCAACTGCACTGACTTTGAACCAGCTCCGTGCTATGCCCCACATCCTCAAAGGCTTATAAAGCCATCTCTCTCTTTGCTTGTGAGCCGAGTCAAAGTTGACCCAATGGCTTAAGCGTTGCTTACACCCTATTTTTTGAAAAATTTCGACAAAACGAGAATAGGAATTACTTTCATCTAGTATAGTCAGAATGCCGCTCTGGTTTTTAGCTTGTGCTAAATGAGTTGGTCATTCTTTGCTGGCAGAAAGTCAGTCATTATTGAATCCATGTGTGAGGAATTTACGTGATTAAGTCAACTTTTTTACTAGCAGGCAGCTTGGGCTTACTGAGTCTGGGTACCGCTGTTTCTGCCAACGCCTTACCCACGATAGATTCGCTCGGTCAGGTTACGTCCGTTTCTCAGCTCTCTGATGTACAGCCCACGGACTGGGCATTTCAGGCGTTACAGTCTTTAGTCGAACGCTATGGCTGTATTGCGGGTTATCCTGACGGCACCTTCCGAGGCAA
>JAGVDA010000267.1 GCA_020058975.1 Thermosynechococcus sp. WC_1
GAGGGCTTTAATCTCATTAGAGAAGGTGGCTGAAAACAGCAGATTTTGGCGCTGTTGCGGCAGCAGAGCTAAAACGCGGCGAATATCTGGCAGAAAGCCCATATCCAGCATTCGATCCGCTTCATCTAAAACCAAAATCTCAATCTGAGAAAGATCCACCGTGCGCTGCTGGACGTGATCGAGCAGGCGACCCGGCGTGGCAACCAAAATATCAACACGACCTCTCAACTGCCGGATTTGAGGGTTAATGCTAACCCCACCAAACACCGTCATTGAATTGAGGTTGAGATGCTTGCCATACTCTCTGACACTTTCTTCGACCTGAGCCGCAAGTTCACGAGTAGGGGTGAGGATGAGCGCGCGGACAGGGGGGCGACGGGTGGGCAAATCCTGCACTTTTTTAGCAGAAAGCCGCTGCAAAATCGGCAGCGTAAAACCCGCCGTTTTACCCGTCCCCGTTTGGGCACCTGCCAGTAAATCTTGACCCGATAAAACGACAGGAATCGCCTGCAATTGAATGGGAGTGGGTTCTGTGTATCCTCGTGCGGTTACGGCACGGACAATTTCATCAGACAGACCGAGTTTAGAAAAAGACATGAAACTCCAGAAGTAAAATCGGTCTGTCGCCGTAAACGGCACCAGTCTAAGGCAGACGGATAGGGATATAAAACGCTGAAACGGGGCGCGGTCAGAAGACTGGCAGGCAGAAGCTACGCTTTAGCATTCTAGCAAAGCGCCACGGACTGACATCTCATTTCAGCGCGGTTCTGATCAGTGTTCTAACCCAAAACGCACTTATAGACCCCGACGTACCCTTGTGCCTTAAGGTCATCTGCCGAAAGTCCGTCTATGGCCTGAGGTTCGCCGAGGGATTTATCAGAAAGCCACTGTTTCCAAACCGCATAGGGGTGATCTATTCCAAAATCTGACGGTGCAAAGGTCTCTGGCGTTACGTTTGTGGGATGCAGCGTATTGGTAAGCCAAACTGATTTCATGGTGAATTGCCCCCTAAATCTTTTGTTAAGGGTGCCCATTTTCTCAAAGCGTCAAACGCTGCTGCCCGTGGAAGGGAGCCTAAAGCGTTTCGCAATGCTGCCGCGTGACTTGGTGGCGGTAGTCAAACATATCCGACAGACGTTTATTCACCCACCATTCCAGCAGTTGCTCGATTGGCTCACCACCAGGTAGTGCATAGTCGATGGCATCCGTCAGCACGGTTTGGGTACCACCACCTTGTGCATCAAACTGATGTCGGTGCTTCCAGAACGCCATTGGCCCTGTTTGCTGTTCATCGACAAAATAATGGTTTGGCTCACAGGCCGTATGCACCGCCACCCACTGCACGGGCACAATGCCAATCCACAGCCGAAATTCAGAGATAGCCCCAACGTCTAATCCGCCCTCTCGCCGAACAATCTGGACGGGCTGCCAAGGTGGAGTCAGGATTTGCAAAATATCGGGGCGCTCATGGAACCGCCACACAACCTCGGGCGATGCATTCACTAAACTGGTTTTCTTAAAATGCAGCACGGATAAAACCCTAAAACTTAGCTTAATGAAAGCCGCAAGGGGCTGATCAAACCCTTGATGGCTATTGCTGAATAGATGCAGAATCTTGATGTTCAGGAGACGCTTGGTGCGCAGTGGAATCTTGGTGCGCAGCGATCGCCATTTATACCTTCCACTGTACCCCAAGTTTTAAGGATGCTTTTTCTATGGATAGGGCGCTGAGTAACGTTATTTTTTGTCAAAGAACGTAACATGGCGCATCTTGTTGACAGTGGTAAGATACGTGCCATATTCACCCAAATGCTGCTGTTTTAAGAAATGCTGAATATACTGCAAAAACGAGCGTTGCCGATGTTGAATCCTCTCCAAATAGCTGCTTCAGGAATGCTACTGGCGCTTTTAATGCCGTTGCAGCCTGTTTCTGCCCAGACTGTGTTAGAAAAAATTGCCAAAACGGGCGTTCTCTCCGCAGGCACCAGTAAAGATGCTTTTCCCTTGGCCTACGCTGACGACAAAGGGCAGCTTGTGGGCTACTCCGTAGACATGCTTCAGCTCATCAAAGGGCAGCTTGAAAAAGAACTCAAGCGCCCCGTTACGCTCAAGCTCGTGGCGCTTGCCCCAGGGGAACGAATTCCTAAACTTCAATCTGGGGACGTTGATATTGTGTGCGATAGCAGCAGCTTTACCTGGGAGCGAGACAAACTCATTGATTTTTCTGTGAGCTACGGCATTACCGGAACCCGCTTACTGGTCAAACGCGGTACAGCCCTAGCCGGACCGGAGTCTTTGGTGGGTAAGCGCATTGGCGCACTGCCCAAAACCACCAACGAAGACTCCATTCGACGGGCGCAGCCCAAAGCTCAGGTTGTGCTTTTTAAAGACCGTGCTGAAGGCTATAAAGCGCTCCAAGACGGCACAATTGATGGCTTTGCTGGGGATGGCCTGCTTTTAGAAGGCTGGCTCCAAAAAACCGCCAATAAAAACTTTCAGGTAGATGGCTACCCTTACTCTAAAGAAGGCGTTGCCTGTATGGTGCCTGAAAACAATTCGAGGCTGCTTGATAGAACCAACTATGCTTTGCTGAGCTTTATGCAGGGCTTTGTTAAAAATAAGCCCTCTTCCATTACCGTTTTTGATAAGTGGTTTGGCCCCAATAGCACGGTGCCTCTAAGCCAAGACCTGAGAGGGTTGGTCAAAGAAAGTATGCAGAGCATTCTTGATTTTCGAGAAGAAATTCCGGATGGCAATCTCTAAGGAGACGCTTTGGCGGCTGGTGCTTTCATCCGCATTAAAAGAAACGTGTACTTTTGTGAGCTTGTGGCCGTAGTCGCCTCTTGAACCTGAACGATGATGTTTTCTGACCCTTTTTGAAAACCTGCCTGGGTGATTTGGTTATTTGAATTAGACTGTATTTTTTTGTAGCCTGAAGCCTGAAGCTGGCTTTGATACCAGTCAATTACCTGTGTGGGTTCATCGCTGGTATCAAACGCTGCCGCAGAAACCATCTCGCCTGGAAAGAGGGAGCTACCAATCCGTGCGCCCTTGGTCATCATTTCGTTGAACGTACTGGGTTGGTAAATAGGTGTGTCACCCAGCTTATCCAGCACTTCTTTTTGGTCAAGCGGCTTACTAACTTCTTGGACAGCTCGGTTGCCGACAAAACCCAAAAATGCGACACAGCCGCCAAAGGTTAACAAAATAGTAACGCCACAGCCTAACCCAACCCACATCCACGGCGATCGCGGTTTTTTAGGCCCAGACGGTGAAGCATTAGATGGGGTCATGTTGATTTCCTAAAAGGCTGTGATGGGCAGCAATGGCTTTGGTTGGCTAGGCTAACCAGCTTGATAGCCATATTTTGATAGATATATTCTTTCATGCTGTGAAGCTTAAAACCACCAAAGTCCAAAGGCGATCGCAGTTCCGGTCAGCGTCAGGTTATCAATGTCTCTGAAGGGTAGCGCCTCTA
>JAGVDA010000439.1 GCA_020058975.1 Thermosynechococcus sp. WC_1
AGAGCGCTATGCCTATCTGACTGAACTCGAAGAACGCAAAGCGACCATTTTGGCTGAAATTGAGCAGCAGGGTAAACTCACGGACGCGCTTAGGCAAAAAATTGAAACCTGCTTTCAAAAGACAGAACTCGAAGATCTCTATTTGCCCTACAAGCCTAAGCGCCGCACTAGGGCGGCGATCGCCCGTGAAAAAGGCTTAGAACCCCTGGCAGTCTTTATCCAAACCCTTAACCAACCGAAAGCCCAGCCTCAATCTTTAGCAACCGAAGCAGTCAAATATATTAGCGCAGAGGTTGAAACCCCTGCCGATGCCCTCAAAGGTGCCGCAGATATTTTGGCAGAGGCGATCGCAGACAAGCCAGAGCTGCGTGCGTATCTGCGCAAGCAAATTTTTGGGACGGGTTTATTTACCTCCCGCATTAAAGGCGACCACCCTGAAGGCTCTACGAAATACGAAATGTACCGTGCGTTTCAAGCAAAAATTGCTCAGATTGCCTCCCATAACCTGCTGGCGCTGTATCGGGGTGAAGCGGAAGGAATTTTGCAGATGGACATTGAATTTGAAGGCGATCGCCTACTCTCTGATATGGCTGAGGGCGAAATCTACACTCGCGTTTCTGAAGTTCGCAGCTTTTACCTAGACGTGCTTAAAGATGCGTTTAATCGTTTGATTAAGCCTTCCCTGCTCAACGATATCCGCAGCGAGTGCAAACAGCGCGCAGATTTAGCCTCCATCGAAACCTTTGAAGAAAACCTGCGGCACCTCCTGCTTTCTAGCCCAGCCGGAATGAAGCCGACGTTAGGGGTTGATCCTGGCTTCCGCACAGGCTGTAAAGTTGCCGCCCTCGACCCCACAGGCAAGTTTTTAGAATATCAGGCCGTCTTTGCGCACCAGTCTGCTGCCCAGCGAGAGACTGCTGGGCGCACCCTCAAACGTATGATTGAGCAGCACAACATTGAGCTAATCGCCATCGGCAACGGCACCGCCAGCCGTGAAACCGATGTGTTCGTCGGGGAAGTGCTGAAAACTCTAGACCGTAAGCCCATCAAGGTAATTGTGAGTGAAGCAGGGGCTTCGGTTTATTCAGCGAGTGAAGTGGCGATCGCCGAGTTCCCAGATCTAGACGTAACGATACGTGGAGCCATCAGCATTGCGCGACGGCTGCAAGACCCACTGGCAGAACTGGTCAAAATTGATCCAAAATCCATTGGCGTGGGGCAATATCAGCACGATGTTGATCAAAAGTTGCTCAAGCGCAAGCTAGAAGATACCGTCGAAAGCTGCGTGAACTTTGTGGGGGTAGACCTGAACACCGCCTCCAAAGAGCTGCTGACCTTTGTTTCTGGCATTACAGGGGCGATCGCCAACAATATTGTGGCCTACCGCAATGAAAAC
The DNA here is from genome assembly GCA_020058975.1 of Thermosynechococcus sp. WC_1. Taxonomy (GTDB): domain Bacteria; phylum Cyanobacteriota; class Cyanobacteriia; order Thermosynechococcales; family Thermosynechococcaceae; genus JAAURS01. Next base: position 1,397 of record JAGVDA010000439.1, read on the forward strand.
GGCGCATTCAAACAGCGCAAAGAGCTGCTGAAGGTTGCAAAGTTAGGGCCTAAAGCCTTTGAGCAAGCAGCAGGATTCTTACGCATCCGCAACGGCAAAAACCCGCTCGACAATACCGCTGTTCACCCAGAAAGTTACGCCATTGTCGAAAAAATGGCAAAGGATCTGAGCGTTCCTTTGGCGCAGATTGCCCAAATTCCTGACCAAATTAAGGGGAAGCCGCTCCAGCCTTACACCACCGCAACGGTGGGGGAGCCGACGCTTCGAGACATCCTTGCAGAACTCGAAAAACCAGGCCGCGACCCCAGAGAAGAATTTAAGTACGCCACCTTTCAAGACGATATTACCGACATGAAGGATCTTCAGGTGGGCATGAGTTTAGAGGGCGTTGTCACCAACGTTGCTAACTTTGGTGCGTTTGTCGATATTGGTGTGCATCAGGATGGCTTGGTGCATATCTCTCAACTGGCAGACAAATTTGTCTCTGACCCCAAGCAAGTGGTGAAAGTGGGTCAGGTGGTGAAGGTCACGGTGCTGGAGGTGAATGTGGCACTGAAGCGAGTGAGTTTATCCATGCGGACAGGGAAGTAATGGGGGCGATCGCCTTGTCCCGCCTTAATTTAATACCCGTTTGGATTGAGCAAAACTTCTTTTAAAAAACTATCCGCTCCTAACGTAGATAAGCAGTTGAATCAAACTTCAAAAACTTATCTAAACTAGGAGCGGTCTAGGGGGTCTCTAGGGTTAAACCTGACTGCCGGGGGAACCCCGCATCAGTATGTACTAGGACAACTGAGTTTAGAGAACAGCCTCGGCACACAGTCGGCTTTGGTTAACCTGGAGACCCATGGGTTTACTACTGTCTGGCATGGGCATCACCTCCGTAATTTTGAATGTTTGCGCTTGAAAAGCAGCCCTTTTGCTGCTGACCTAAAGTTAACACATCTATTTTGACTTGCGACAAACTTCAAAAAAGATCTTGATAAACGCCTAGAGCGAAGGCTTTGCGCATTTGCCCAAATCTATGCGGCATAACGCCGAATTTCCACTTCGGCACCACTAGAGATAGCCCCTTCCGCTTTTTCTAGAAGTTCCCCTGTAATGTCATCACTAAGATAATATTCACCACAGTTGTCACAGATCAACGCAGGTACTGCCTTAAAAATCACGATGGCGTCATTTCGTTCAAGCGTCACTGTTACCATCCCTGGATAGGTTTCGCCTTGTTTACAGATTACACAATTCACTCTCGTCTCCTTTTTTTTAACTCAGCATTCCATATCTTTATATCTGGCTCGTAAGCTGTGATCACGTAAACAGAGTTAGTCTCAAGATCTTTAGCCACTACTACATGCAGAGGGCGTTCTTTCACAAAGGCCAATAGTAAGACACTTGGATAGGGCTTATCGTCTAAATACTCAGCGATTATTTCCCCTTTTGATATTGCAGCCTTTACATCACTTCGGCTAATTTGCAGCTTAAACATTTGCTTCACTGCATGACCGGAAAATATAAGGTTTTGATTATTCACTCGTTTTGCCGTTACGGAAAGACGGGTTAGGATATGTGCGAAAACTGCCGAAAGTCTTCATCGTGATCGCTTAGCTTTACCCAGTTCACGCCCGCCTGCTGCAATCGCTCCACCAGTCGAGCGCAGGCAGGGCGTTCGGTAGCGTAGTGGCCTGCATCAATCAAGATGAGATTGCGATCGCGGCTTTCTTGAAACTGATGAAATTTACAGTCTGAGGTGAGGTAGGCTTGCGCCCCCGTCTTACTAACCGACCCGATGTAGCTCGCCCCTGAACCCCCTAACACCGCAACCCGTTCAATCATTTGCTGACGATCTGCATCGGGAGACACCAGTAAATCTGGCGGATTTAGCGCAGTTTTAATGTGTTCTAAAAGCTGTTGAAGGGATAGCATAGGCTGTAAATTGCCAACGCGACCATACCCTAGGCCGTTTGGGGTGGGTTCTATCGGCACAGCGTCCTGAAGGTTGAGAAGCTGTGCCAGTACATCAGCGGTACCGTCTTTTACCTGGTCAAAGTTGGTGTGGGCGCTGTAGATGCCAATCTTGTGGGCGATCGCCAGTCGCACCATATCGCTAATAGGGTCGCCCTTCTGAATCGACTTAAGCGGGCTAAAAATCAGCGGATGGTGGGCAAAGATAAGATTGACGGGGTTTCCTTGCTGAGAGAAGGCTATCGCCTCTTCCATGACTGCCAAGGTTGGCGTAAGACAGACCAACACTCGTGCAGGTTCATCTAAAACCCCTGGCTCAATCTGCCAGCCGCAGTTGTCCCATTTTTCTTGCCAGGTGGGGTTTGCCCAGTGTTCAAACCATTGAATGAGTTCTGCAATGTTTTTCATGGGGCTATTTTACCGTGCAACCCAATCTCGATAACGTTGGACTGAGCGCCAGAGGTCGCTAAAAATGTCTCAGGTTCAGCTAACGCTACAGCTTACCCGCTAAGACTTGCGCGGCAGTCAGGGTTAGGTTTGGGAAAGTAGGGGACTGGATCCAGTCATTACCCTGAAATTCTATAGAGTCATAAAACTCATGGTCTAAGATGCAGAGCGTAATCTTTTGAACAATGGGGTCTACGATCCAGTACTCAGGAATCTCTAGCAGTCCATATTCGGCGCGTTTTGAGCGGTAATCATCGGCTTGGGTAGAAGGGCTGACTACTTCGACGATCAATAGTGGGGGTGGCTCATTGAGGTTGATGATCGCCTCTCGGTCTGCCATTGCCTCCCACTGCGTTAGCGTCAAGACGGTGACATCAGGGAGGCGAGAAGTGTCCCAGTTTCTCCCACGGGGGGAGCGTACTCCGACCAGACCAGGAAGCGATACCCAAGGGATTCCAGCTTGAGCGAGGGCATCTTCAAACTGACGCACAATAAAGCGGATGACGGCTCCATGTTTTCCAGTCCCGACACTCATGGGCACAAGTTCTCCATCCACCAGTTCGTAGCGGGTGTCAGTGCCATCATCGTGGGTTAAGTATTCTTCAAAGGTCAGCTTTTAGGTGGTGAGGGTCATAGCAGGTTTGCAAAACTGGGGTAGAGTTCACCTGTTTTCATTCTATTTCACCTACTGTCCTCTCAGATTGCCCAAAGTATTGCAATCTAGCAAGGTGAATGGGCTAAAGTAGACGGGCATTGACGGTTGTTAACTGGAGCGGTTGACCTTGAACAAGCCTACGCCTCTACGTCGAAGCCTCTTTATCGTCGCTTGGCTAATCTGGATGGGGGTCATGTTTTACTTTTCGACTAAAACTTGGGGCGGTGCCGCAACCAAATCTTGGCTCGATCAGCTGCTTACGCTTTATGTGCCTCCGGTGCGGGAACTGATGACCACCGCTGACTTAGGGCAGCTTAACTTTATCATTCGTAAATTGGCTCACTTTACTGAGTACGCAGTGCTGACCACCCTCGGCTATTGGGGATGGGTTAAAGCAATGGGGCGATCGCCCCAGCAGTCGCTCCAGATTGCCCTATTTATCTCAATTCTGTTTGCAATGACGGATGAGTTCCATCAGCGATTTGTGCCAGGCCGCACGTCGCTTATAACCGATGTTTTAATTGATTGTTTAGGGGCATCACTCGCCGCATTAGCCCTCCGGCAATGGGTTGTGATGGCGCACCCACCTTCTCTAGAGCCTTCATCTGATGAAGCAAAATTGTGATGCGTTAGGAGGAAGCTTGAGCATTAACCAATTTCTACACGCAACGTTACTTGTCAGCCATCTTGAGTCGGCACAGCATTTTTATGAGGCCGTTCTAGGGCTAGAGCCTATAGAGCGAGACTTATCTTTTGCAGGTGCGTGGTACCAAATTGGGGCGGTGCAGCTCCATTTGATTGTGACGGATGCGGTCATTGGCGATCGCGTTAACCCTCAAAAATGGGGACGTAATCGTCACCTTGCCTTTGCTGTAACAAACTTAGACGCGATGAAGCTGCACATCGAGGCTTGCGGATGTTGTGTACAGATGAGTGCTTCTGGACGCGCTGCCCTCTTTGTTTCTGACCCAGACGACAACCTAATTGAGCTGACTCAGATTTAGAACGGTTTTTAACTGACCGTCACTTATGCGAAGTCTAAAAAACTTTCTCTTGCCCAATCGGGGGTTTCTTGATACAAATTACAGGTATTACCGATCTTAGGTGTGGGAGTGAGTTACGTGTCGCAAACCATTAATCAAAGCTCAGATCGCTTTGATTTAGAACCCATCGTCTTAAGCCCTTTGATTGTAAAGGCTGCGAAAAATATTTATCAAGCCTATGTGAATACCCACGGCAGTAAGCAGACACCGCTTGGCGTTGCGCTAAATCGGCAGACTTTTCGAGGTCAGCTTATTTTTACAGGCCAGCCCATTTTGCTGCCTCACGAGTGTTTTGTACCGATGCGAGACATTGACCTGTTTGATCTCGGCGGGTCTGAAGATTGAGGATGAATCCTTTCACTTTGGGGTGCCGCTGCGATGGATTCACCTGAACTATGGCTGATTGGCGTTTTTGTGCTGATCTTGGGCGCGGCGGTGGGCAGCTTTTTGAATGTGGTTATTTATCGCATTCCTGAGGGGCTATCGTTGGTCAAGCCTCCTTCTCGCTGTCCTCAGTGCAAGACGCGGCTTAAGTTTTACGATAATGTCCCGATTTTGGGGTGGCTATGGCTAAAGGGACGCTGTCGCTATTGCAGTTGCTCAATTCCGGCGCGGTATCCGCTTATTGAGGCAGCGACTGCTATTTTGTTTGTGTTGACCTATATGGCCTTTGGGCTAACGCTGCAAACCGTCGGCTACTGCTTATTTTTAAGCTGGCTGCTGGCGCTGACGATGATTGATTTTGATCTGATGATTTTGCCCAATGCGCTGACGCAATCTGGGGTAATTGCGGGCTGGGTGTTTCAGGGGGCGATCGCCTTTAACCAAACGCCCACTTGGATGGGTGCGGTAAAGGGCATTTCGGGTGCATTTATTGCCTCAATTTTAGGGCTATGGCTGTTTGACAGTATTCGTGTTGCAGGGGCTTGGGCGTTTGGTCAAGATGCAATGGGCGGGGGCGACCCTAAGTTAGCCGCCATGATTGGTGCATGGCTAGGGTGGCCTCTGATGCTGGTGAGTGCGTTTTTGGCCTGCACCGTAGGCAGCGTAATTGGCGTGGGCGGTATTGCCCTCGGGTTAATTGGACGACGGCAGGCGATTCCCTTTGGACCTTACTTGGCGCTGGGTGGGGCGATCGCCGCGTTCTACGGCACCCAGCTCATTGATTTATATCGCGGCTGGCTAGGGCTTTAGGGAAGGGCTGTGCAAAAACGTTGGCAAGCAGCAGGCTTATTGATTGGCGTTGGGCTATTGGCGGCGGTTCTGATTGTGCCCCATGTAAAATTGCGCTCTGAGGAAAAAGTTGTGCCGGCGTCAGCTCCTACCCTGCAATATAAGGTTTTAGGGTTGGGGAATAGTACGGTCTACTATCTGACGATTCCGCCTAAGGGCTACGCGATTCGACCCTTTTTGGCAGAGACGGTCTTGACGGTTGAGCAGGTGGCAAAACAAACCAAGGCAATAGCGGTTATCAACGCAGGCTTTTTTGACCCCGTTAACCAAAAAACAACTTCGACTGTTGTGATTGACGGGCGCGAGGTGGCAAACCCAAAAAACAATGAGCGTTTGGTCAACAATCCGAAGCTGTCTGACTATCTTGGTGCCATTTTGAACCGCAGTGAGTTTCGCGTTTACCAATGCGGAACTCAGGTTAAGTATGGGATTGGGTTCCGGTCTGAACCGACTCTTCCTGGTTGTCAGTTATCTCAGGCGGTAGGCGGTGGCCCACAGCTCTTACCTAAAAATACTGCTCAGCAGGAAGGCTTTACGGACTATGCCAAGGGCGAACTGATTCGGGATGCGATTGGTAGTATGCAGCCTAATGCTCGGACGGCGATCGGGCTAAAGCCGGACGGCAGTGTCGTTTGGGTGATGGTGGCGCAGACAAAGGCGAAGAGTTCAGGGATGACCCTTGGTGAGCTGGCAGACGTGATGAAGCGTTTGGGGGTTATATCTGCCCTCAATTTAGACGGCGGAACTTCCTCGTCTCTGTATGCTCAGGGGGAGGCTAACTA
>JAGVDA010000442.1 GCA_020058975.1 Thermosynechococcus sp. WC_1
AAATGATAGTGACAGAACCTGCGATCGCGCTTTTTGAGGAAACTTGCCAACCCGACGTTCAAGTTGGCGAAGAATCAGCGATCGCTCGTGATCTAACCCTTCCTGTTTACCCTCTTGTAGCGCCTCCTGATAGACCTTTGTTTGTTTAAGTTCACTTAAGCCAAACATACCTTCAATCTCCTCTCGACTTAGTTCTGGAAACTTATACACGATAATCGTCTCTATTAACTTTATTATCGCTGCAATCTTGGGATTTGTCTGACTCTGGGCCTCTGGACTAGATAACAGCAGTTGAACTTGAGCGATTGCTTTTTTGGGGCTTGCCAGAATCAATTGGACTAAGCCAACCCCCAAAGCCCCGCTATCCTTAAGCTCATTGAGATAAACGCGATGGACTTGGTCACTGCTCAACTGCGCCCGATGTAGATTTTGTTGATCTGGTTCAACCTTACGATTCGGAAATATTACAACAGCCTTCCAATCCTTGGTTTTGGGATACTGAGCCAAATACAATCCAATTTCGGCAAAAAAACGATGATAAAAATGTGGATCTTTTTGAAACTGAACCTCTACAAACCAAACCGTCTGATCAGGTGCATCCGGCTTTGGCAGCAATACTCCATCAATCCGAAAAGCCAATTGCTTAATCTCAACCGAACGAAATTCATACCCTTGCGCCCGTTCAGAAGATTGCTCCAATAACTCAAAAAGGATGCCAGGGTCGGTTTGAAATATGCGATAGAAAATGGAATCTGTTTTCAAACGCTGCAATTATCCAGAAAAGCTTCTGCTATTTTAAAGGCTAAATTCTGCGATAGCCTGACGTTGAACCCCATTACGACCCATCAGCCGCAGTCATAGCGTGTTTTCCGTAACCGGAAGCTGATGGGTTGCCACCAAGGCTATAGATGGCCTGAATATCTTGAGGCAGTAGTTCGATGAGCTGTTGGTAGGCTTCAGCTAGAGTTTGGGCGATCGCCTTCTCCTCAAGCACCTGCCCCTCAGACTCCAGAAAACCCACAATCCGCGCATCTGACCAGTGAAAGGTTTGGGAAAGAACCAAGACCAGCCGATGGAGTGCTGGGAGCTGATCGAGTGCCGTTTGGAGGTAACACCATAGGGGCGGCGGTGCCACGTTGAGGGCATACTGCACCGATTCGATTGAGGGCGCTTCTTCTTGGTTGACGCACAAAGCCGCCTTATTAAAAATCCAGGTTTGGAGTGAAAAGTCATCCATGGCGACAATTCCTTCCGGTTCACTCACATCCAGGTAGGTCAGCTCAAAAAAGATATTGCGCCAGACTCTTGCAAATAGATAATCCGTTTGCAGCGCAGCCCGCGCCATATTGCGAATTAAGACATAGGTTAGCCCACTGTACCGACAATAAATTGCGGTGAAAAACCGACCCTCATCAGGACGCTGCTGAAAATTTTGGACTAAGCGGCGATCGCTGTCATGGCAGAGTGATTGAACGAAGGGATGTTGGGCTTCTAAAAATTCAGGGACACTCATGGGCTAAACCGTCAGTTGAAGTGCAGTGTTTTGGAAGGTTGGAGTAGATTTCGCTCCTAAAGCTTAAATCAAGCCTTCAACCCCTATTGGATTTGAGACGAAATCTGCTATTGTTATATTTGCCGACCTGGAGAGGTGGCTGAGTGGTCGAAAGCGGCAGATTGCTAATCTGTTGTACGGTTTAGATCGTACCGAGGGTTCGAATCCCTCCCTCTCCGTTTTTGGCTTTGAAGTATAAGCGCCGCATTGGAAACCCAATGCGGCGTTTTTTGTAGCAATTATTCTTTGACGCGCACATCAATAATGCTGGCACGGAAGTTGTAAAGCTTGCCATCGAGATCAATGGGTACACCCACCTTAACCGGAATGTTGCCCAGCACAGGTCCTTCCTTCGTCACTTGCCCCTTCCCTTCTAGAGTCAAAACGAGGTTGTTAGAAAACCGACTTTCAGGACGAGGATCGGGGAAGGCTTTGACAGTGCCGTTGGGTTGAGAAGCCGTCACGGTTTTAGGCAACTGCTGAATCTTTTTAAGCTGAATTTCGCCGTAGGGCTGGTTGCGAATAATGATGCTGGTGCTGTCGCCTTCTTTTAAGATGTCGGTTGGCTTGCTGGCGTTAAAGCCGATCACAATGGCATCAATTTCAATTGATTTTGTGTTGAGCTGCGCCTGCACTGCCGATTGACCCGATTTGCCAGGGACAATGAAGCCGCCCACCAAAACCACCAGCAATAGCAAGGCTAGGCCGAGATCTAAAATGCTGATTTTGCCAAATAGTCGGCCTTTTTTATCTAAAAATGCCATGATGTTGCGCCAAAAAAATGAGAGACAATAAACGTACAGCAGCGAATCTGGTGCCAGACTATCATGACTTGTAGGTCAATAACGCGCGCTTAGGAATGATTGACCGTGGCGCGGTGATTTAAGAGAAACCGGAAACATCCCAATTTGAGGTCTCGTCTTTAACTACATTTGCTGGCTGCCCTATCAACGTGTCTGTGGTAATTATGATCCGAAATAGCCTTCGAGTTCCCCAAAAACTGTTTTCAGTCCATCGGCGTTGGCTGAACCGAGTCATGGCATTTGTGGCGATCGCCCTATTGACTTGCACCGCCATTACCTCAGCCCAGGCCATTCCGTTGGGGGACTTGCTCTTTCGGGGGGTGCAGGCTGGACAGCTCTCTAACCTATCAGACCAGCAAGAGATGCAGATCGGCGCTCAAATGCACCAAAATTTGTTGTCTCAAGGCGTGCGGCTGAGTTCAGATTCTGGGCTAAATCGCTATGTAACGGGCATTGGACAGCGGCTTGTGCCGTTTAATCGCCGTGCAAGGCTCCCCTATAACTTTTTTGTCGTGCAAGATAAAAACGTGAATGCCTTTGCCACAATGGGCGGCTATGTGTATGTCACAACAGGTCTTTTAAGCACCGCAGACAATGAAGCGCAGGTTGCCAGCGTCATCGCTCACGAAATGGGGCACATTGAGGCCAAGCATCTGCTAGGGCAAATGAGGCAGTCTATGCTTGCCCAAGGACTAGCCTCTGCATTGCTCGGAGAACGGCGCAAGCAACTTGCTAGTATTGGGGTTGATTTGCTGGTGCGTCGCCCCCTAAGCAGAACAGACGAGTATCAGGCCGATCAGGTGGGGCTGCGAACCATCCGCGATGCAAATTATGCCACTTCCGCGATGCCTGCGTTTATGCGCAAGCTACTTCGAGGCAGTGGGGGTAGCCCTACCATCTTAAGTACCCATCCGGCGGTGCCCGATCGACTCAGAGCGTTGGATAACGCCATTCGATCAGGTCCCACCAATCGCTGCGATCAGAATGATCGGTTGGCAGCTTGCGGGTTGGATGAAGGCGCGTATCAAAGTGCGGCAAGACAGCGGGTTTGAGAATCGCCCAAGGAATGAGAATAAAATAACGTCCAGGTTTTGTAGGGGCGGATTTTGCCGATAAATCAAGGATTTTCCAACGCAGTATCAGCTAAACCCGCCCTTACATACATGAGCATTTTCTAAAAATTGGACTCAGTTTCTTCATTTGAGGAATCGTTATGACCGTTGCAACCTATAAATGGACTCTTGATCGCTATCATCAGGCCGTTGAGTCGGGCATATTTGACGAGCAGCCTGTAGAACTATTACAAGGAGATTTGGTTGTCATGTCGCCAGAGGGAGAACCCCACGTCGTTTATCTCATGTCTGCTGCGGAATATTTACGAAACCGACTGGGTGTACAAGCGACAATTCGGGAGGCTCACCCTATTACTTTGCCCGATGATTCGGAGCCAGAGCCAGATATTGCGGTTGTTGTGCCTCCCATTGGGCGATATTTAGGGCACCACCCTTACCCAGAAGATATTTTCTGGGTGATAGAGTTTTCAAGCACAACTCTAGACAAAGACTTGGGAATCAAAAAAGAAATCTATGAAGCGGCTGGGATTCAGGAATACTGGGTGGTCAATCTAAAGGCGCTTCACCTGAAGGTTTTTCGAGACTTAGCGCCTGGTGGCAGCTATAGCACTGAGCTGACCTTGACGATGGGGGAGATCGCCCCCCTTGCTTTCCCCGATGTACCACTAGACGTTAGACGAATGTTTAGTGTTTGATGACAGAATAAGTCTGTAGGAATACAGCTCATTTATTTATAAACGGTCTACTGCGCCAGTATGGCTTATTGTTTTTCAAAATTGCGGTCTATCGGCCTTGCAGGCAGCACAGTGGGGCTACTCATCACGGGCTGCTCAACGCATACGGTTACGGCACCCTCTCCCACGCCGTCAGTGGCTCAGTCTTCAGCCGCCGCAACGGCAACGCCCAGTAGTTCAACGCCATCTGCCTCAGTGCCCTCTTTGCCTTTAGCAACCTCATCTCCTTCCGGGACAGCAGAGCCAACGCTAAACCCAGACCTGATCAACGACCTACGCAAAAAACTTTCAAACAAAGTGGCGATCGCCAAACAGGATACAGGCAGAACCTACCTCGGCATTTTGCTGCTTTCCCAACAGGCCGAAAAGCTCGTTAAGGGCAAATTCACCAGTGACCTTAAGCAGTTGGCCTCAGATACGCCCATAGACACAGAAGAATATCACCTCGAAGTGCGTGAAGCCGATACCGCCAAAGCCATTATGGTTGCGATCGCCAAAAAACCTGGGTTTGCTAGTTACACAGGCGCAGTGTATGCCGTAGAAGGCAACATTCCCGTGACGGGCATGTGTAGAACAAACGTTCCTTCTCAAACGCCTCCTGCCGCGCCAAAATTCACCTATTCAACCGTCATTTGCGCTGAAGGCTCCTCTAAGGTGAACTAGCCTCATCTGAGGCGGATCGAGATCTAACCTTTCAAAACCAAGTTGAAATCTCCTTAAGATCCTGTTCAGAAAATGTAACCTCCGTTTCAACCACCTCTTCTAAACGAGGCAATGGCGTGGCTTTAGCATGAGGGTTTTGATGCACCTTGTTTAATGCCTGCGTCACCGTCGCCGTAATGTGATCGCTAAATTCCGACAATCCGCGCTCATACTGGCGTTCGATTCCTTCTTGACTTGATGCATACAGCGGCGGAACGCGGTTAAGTGCATAGGTTGCCACCTCAATTCGGTTAATTTCTTGCGCCTCTATTTGAGAATAGCTACACGTCTGTCGATCAATCTCATCATCAATCAGTAGCTCCATGACGTTTTTATAGCTATTAGCCTGATACATTTTTCTCTCGCCTAGTTGCGGCACTCACTAATCGTATTGATAGGCATATTGATATAAGTCAGCATTCCCAAAATCTATGGTTTCTTAACGTCTTGCCTAATTCCCTCCCGTGTCGTCGCCTCAGCGATTAGAAAAATAAGAATAGGTCAAACGAGAAATCGACTGCACATAATCTCGACCCCGTGGGTCATCATAGGGGCGTCGCAGCATCACGGCCGCAATATACTGCCTGCCGTTCGGCATGTAGACAATCCCCGCATCCCCAATTACAAAGCCGATATCGCCTGTTTTATGGGCAATTTGTGCCCCAGGCCCAATGCCAGGGACGAGCAGGCTACGGGTATGACAGGTTTTGAGAATGGCGATCGCACGGGCTTGGCTGCTGGCAGATAGCAAATTCCCCTTCGCTAATTTGGTCAAAATCAAGGCCAAATCATGGGCGCTGACGGTATTTGTACCCCTTAGATCGGGCAGCCAATTGCGAATCGCCGTATCTTGCAAACCCCAACTGCGGAAGCGCTGATTTAAGACTTTTGCTCCCCCTAATCGCTTAATAATCATATTGGTGGCAGTGTTGTCGCTGGTTTCAATCATTTTGCCAACGGTGTACTGCGCCGAGAACGAAGACCAAGGGGCTAGATCTTGCATATAGCCAGACCCCGACCCGATGAGTTCAGGTCGCATGACTAGCTTTTCGCTTAGGGTGACTTTGCCTGCATCCACATCCTGAAAAAAGGCCATCAAAATAGGCAGCTTAATTACACTGGCGGCAGGAAATTCTTTACCGCCATTGAGATCGGCATAGTCTCCGGTACTCAGATCTAAAATAAACAGGCCAGGGGTTACAACCGGATAGCGGGCGTGAACCGCCGCCAGACGCTGCTCTAGCCATCGCATCTCCTGCCCAACAGACAGCACACCACCAA
>JAGVDA010000416.1 GCA_020058975.1 Thermosynechococcus sp. WC_1
AAACCCATCTGCTGCCCAAACGCCAACCACCTGTAGATGCAGCGTTTGTTCCTTTTCTCGGGTGCGAGGGTACACCACCCAAAAATAAGGACGGTCTAGGTCAATATATTTTTTGACTAAGCTCATCACCTGCCCCAGCAAAACGGCATCCAGCCTTAGCCCGCCTTCAACCTCAAGTTCCCCACGATTAAAGCGTTCTTCTGAGGGATAGTATTTGCCCTGCACCAACCCAATCGCCCTAAACTGCATAGGTTCGCTGGGGGGAGAAATAGGCTGCTGGCGACTCATATTCATGGGCTGCATCTCCTCTAAAAGGTGAGCGCTTTCAGTCGAAGCATCTTCTGCTGAAGCTTCCAGAAGGGAAGGAGAATCGTTACTGGGCGAAGAACGAGAAGGATTTGGCTTAGTCATGGGCATACGGGCTTATCGGCAGGTTGATTGGGGCTTACAAGTAAGAATGACTCAAATTGAGAGGGTTATTTTTTAAGCGTTTAGTACCTGAATTTTAGAATTATCTCTCTATATTGAACACATGTGTTCTGCATCAGACCTTCACAATACTAATGATTGTAAGAAACCACGACTTCATCAAAAGCCATTTAGTTACATCTGTCTAAACATTAAGCGTCAATCAGGTTTCCACAACAGCATCCACGAGAGGGCGCAATCTAAAGTAGCAGCTTAAAAGCTTAATTTCAACGATTTAAGATTGTTTTGGCGATTTCCTGGAAATGGTGTGTCGTTAGTATGCTCAGGTTTTTATGACCGAAATCCTTCAGTTACTTAGGTTCTCAAGGTTTAGAACCAAAGCTGTCAACACTAATCTGCAACGCAACACAAAGGATTTAAATATTATTCCCAAAAAAATTAATTTTTGTCGATGTCCCACAATATAGAGATGTATGCCTAACGATGCAATACAGTCAACAGATCCACAAACGCGATCTATCCATTGCAATGCACATTAACAGCCTCTACAGACTACTGAACTTTATTCGGTTTGACAGGCCATCGAACCCGATTTTTGGCTAAACAGCAGGTTTTCGCGGTAGTCAATGGGGCAGTCAATCACCGTGGGAACCGTCTGGGAGAGCGCGTCTTTGAGGATGGGCATAAATTCTGCGCTGCGGGTGACGCGATAGCCCTTGAGTCCCATGCTTTCAGCAAGCTTCACAAAGTCAGGGTTCCCAAATTTAATGAAGGAAGAGGATCCAAAGTGCTGCATCTGCTTCCATTCAATTAGGCCATAGCCACCGTCATTAAAAATGAGGGTGACGAAGGGCGTATTGAGGCGCAGGGCGGTTTCGAGTTCCTGCATGTTCATCATGAAGCCTCCATCGCCTGTAGCAGCCACAATACGGCGGTTGGGATGCACCAGTTTGGCGGCGATCGCCCCGGGTATGGCAATGCCCATCGCGGCAAAGCCGTTGGAGATCAGGCAGGTGTTGGGCAGGGCGCAGTGATAGTGACGGGCAATCCACATCTTGTGGGCACCCACATCTGAGATCAAAATATCCTCATCGTCTAAGACATGGCGCAGATCGTAGATGAGCTTTTGAGGGCGAATGGGAAAGCCGTCGTCTTGGGCGTACTGTTCGTAATCGGCAATAATTGCAGGCCGCAGGGAGAGGGCGTAGGGGTTGGGCTTTTGGGTGCGATCGCAGCGTTTAAGAATTTCTTGGAGCGAGTCTGAAATATCCCCCACTACTTCTACGAGGGGGATGTAGCTGCTGTCAATTTCAGCAGGGTTAGCGCTGATGTGCAGGATGGGGATATCGCCCGTAGGATTCCATTTTTTGGGGGAGTATTCAATCAGGTCGTAGCCGATGGCAATCACCAAGTCGGTACGGTCAAAGCCGCAGCTAATGTAGTCTCGCTGCTGTAACCCCACAGCCCACAGCGCCAGAGGATGCGTATAAGGGATCACGCCCTTACCCATAAAGGTATTGGCAACGGGTAAGTTGAGCCGCGTGGCAAACTCGGTCAGCGCCTCCGCAGCCTGGGCACGAATCGCACCATTCCCCACCAGAACAAGCGGGTTTTCAGCTTTAGCGAGAGCTGCCGCCGCTAGATCTAGGCTATGAAAAGAGGCGAAGACCTTATCTAAATCATTTTTGTGGAGCGGATGCCCCATTGCAGGCATTGCCGCAACGTTTTCGGGCACGTCGATATGGACGGCTCCTGGTTTTTCGGTTTGGGCAACCTTGAAAGCTTTACGGACGATTTCAGCGGTGCTGTTGGGCTGGACAATTTGTCTGCTCCACTGGGTGACAGGGGCGAACATTGCCACCAAGTCTAGGTACTGATGAGACTCAATGTGCATTCGGTCGGTGCTGACCTGCCCCGTAATGGCGACGAGGGGCGCACCATCTAAGTTGGCATCTGCAACCCCCGTCATCAGGTTTGTGGCTCCAGGACCAAGGGTCGAAAGGCACACCCCTGCCTGCCCCGTCAGCCTGCCATACACATCTGCCATAAAGGCTGCACCCTGCTCATGACGACAGGTCACAAACTCAATAGAGGAGTCTTTGAGCGCTTCTAGAATGTGCAGGTTTTCTTCACCAGGGAGGCCAAAGATATATTTAACGCCTTCATTTTCGAGACATTGGACTAGCAGTTCTGCGGTATTCATAACCCCTCACTTCACCCAAACGGTTTTAACGTTGACGAATTCTAAAATGCCAGGTCGCCCCAGTTCTCGACCATACCCTGAATGTTTGATGCCCCCAAAGGGCAGGCGTGGGTCAGATTTAACCATGCCGTTGATAAAGACCGAACCCGCTTCGAGTTCACAAATAAACCGCTGACTTTCTTTGGGGTCATTCGTCCAAGCACTAGCGCCCAGACCAAAGGGCGAATCGTTGGCAAGGGCGATCGCCACATCTAAATCTGGCACGGTAAACAGCAGCGCCACGGGGCCAAAAAACTCTTCTCGATACATGGGGCAGGTTGAGGGGATATTTTTGAGAATCGTGGGTTCGTAAAAATACCCATCAGGAAACGCTGGAGCCGGGTTCCCACCGATAAGAAGTTCCCCGCCCCCTGCGATCGCCGCCTGCACCTGAGCATGAAGCTGATCTCGAATCATGAAGGTTGCCAGTGGACCAAGCTCCGACAAGGGATCCATCGGGTCGCCGACCTTGAGGGCGCGGAATGCCTGCACAAATTTTTCGGTAAAGGCATCTGCCACTGCGTCCAGCACAATAAATCGCTTGGCCGCAATGCAAGACTGACCGTTGTTGAGCATTCGGGCTTTGACGGCAACGGGGACGGCTTCATCCAAATCAGCGCTAGTCGCCACAATAAACGGATCGCTGCCGCCTAATTCCAGCACCGTTTTTTTGAGGCATTCCCCTGCAATTTTGGCGAGGCTGGCTCCAGCGGGTTCGCTTCCCGTGAGGGTTGCCGCTTTGACCTGGGGCGATCGCACCACCGCTTCTACTTGATCTGCCCCTATGAGCAGGGTCTGAAATACGCCCATCGGGAAGCCTGCTTGGGTGAGGATTTGCTCAATGGCGATCGCACACTGAGGCAC
>JAGVDA010000190.1 GCA_020058975.1 Thermosynechococcus sp. WC_1
CAACACCTAAATCTGAACCACAGCTAATTCTTCGTGCCTGAAAATAGCCTTGACCGATATAATTCACCCTAAATTATGCGAGAACGTCTAACTATCGTTAAGCCCCGTCATTCGTCGAGCATGGCCTAGCATCTATGAAGCGCTCCAAGATGGTCGGCCCTCACGTCAAGCCTTGCTGAAGGAATACGTTAAGCATATCCCCCCGCCCAGAAATGGTGGTTCGTAGCAGGCGACCATACGGCGTGGTCATGGCTGTACGCGAAAACACTAAAAGAGCGCACCTATGAACATCAGGCTCAGGTCATCTCAGGTGTCCAACCCATAACGCTCGGTCATGGGTACAGTACGATCGCCTGGATACCCCAAGAGCAAGGTAGTTGGGCTTTACCATTGCTCCACGAACGGACTTACAAGTTTAGATACCCCGATTGGAAAAGCTGCGACGCAGTTACGTCAAGTCTGCGCTCAAATCTGTCGGAAAGTGCTGTTCTTAGGAGATGGAGAATATGGAAGCGCTCCCTTTCTCAAACAAACCGCAGACATCCCCTGCAAAAAGCTCATTCGCTTACGTCCCAATCGCGTTTTGTATCATGCCCCAGAGGCATACCAGGGTAAGGGTAGATCCAGCTTGAGTTTGGACTAATGTCATAGAAAAAGCAGTCAATGATTTTCACCGACTGCCGTAAGTCAATGAATACATTACAAGTATTGACCCTATGATCTTCGAACAACTGCGTCAATTTCGGCAAACAATTTACGAGCACTTGAGAAAAGCGAAAGATGCCATGTTTGAGCTGATGGATGCCGTCCTGATCAGTCCGAGCATCCCGTCATTTGTGAGCTTGTCCCAAAGTCGAGTGTTTCGGCGTCAATGGTCGAGTACCTATGCGGCTTTACAGGAGGGTCGTGTGCATCGCGCTAAACTGATGCGTCATTTGGTCACAGAGATTCCCGTAGAAGAACAACCCTTGTTGGTGGGGGACAGTAGCCTGTGGCTACGCGCAGAGGCAAAGACATTGCAAGACCGAGGCTTCCACGATAACGGGGATGAAGGAATTGGAGTTGGGCAGAGTTATAGCACCTTAGCTTGGGTGCCAGAAGTGAGTGGGAGTTGGGAACTGCCGCTCAGACATGAACGGATTACTAGCTTTGAAAGTGCTTTAACAAAAGCAGCCTTCCAATTGAAGCAGATGAGTCGCCAACTCAGCGTACGCCCCTTAGTCGCCTATGACCGACACTATGGCAATGGCAAGTTCCTCAATCAGACCGCTGAGATTGAACCCGATTTATTGCTGCGCTTAGCCTCTAATCGCTGTGTCTATGGAGTACTTCCTGCCTATAGCGGTCGAGGAGCACCACCTCAATCATGTCCACAAAGATGCCCGTAAAGGGTTGCTCACTTAACGCTTGGTAATGTAGCAGTAGGTCTTTGGCGAACGCAAGTTTTCCGAAATTCTAACGTTCATTTAGGCAACACACGCGCTTAAATGGTTGAATGTTTGTTCTTGGGCATAGCCATTTGTGAGTGAATCGTCAAAGTCGCCCCGTCGTTCTCTAACCAATATTGCCGCCATTGTGGCGATCGCCACCCTAATTAGCAAAGTCGCGGGGCTACTGCGACAGGTGGTCATTGCCGCAGCCTTTGGTACAGGCCCCGCCTACGAAGCCTATAACTACTCCTATGTGATTCCGAGCTTTTTCTTGATTTTGCTGGGGGGCATCAACGGGCCATTTCATAGTGCGATCGTTAGCGTCTTGTCCAAACGCTCCAAAGACGAAACGGCTCCCCTCGTTGAAACCATCACCACCCTCGTCAGCGGAATTTTAATTCTGTTTACCGTGGCGCTCATGGTTTTTGCCGAGCCGCTGCTGCATTTGGTGGCACCTGGCCTATTTATTGCCGCAGAACAGGCCAAAAACCCAGAAAACTATCAGATTATTTTACAAACGCGAGAGATTGCCATTGAGCAGCTCCGCATCATGGCACCGATGGCGCTGCTGGCGGGGCTGATTGGCATCGGATTTGGTAGCCTCAACGCCGCAGATTCCTACTGGCTTCCTTCCGTTAGCCCACTGCTGTCCAGCCTGACCGTCATTTTAGGGGTTGGAGGGCTAATTTTGGCAGTGGGCAGCAAAGTCATTGACCCGCAGTATGCCCACATGGGGGGGATGGTTTTAGCCTATGGCACCCTAGCAGGGGCAATTTTACAGTGGCTGGTGCAGGTACCCGCCCAGTGGCGCGCCAAAATGGGTGGGTTACGCCTCCGGTTTAATTTCAAAGATCCAGGTGTCAAAGACGTTTTTCGCATTTTAGGTCCTGCGACGTTCTCTTCTGGCATGATGCAGATTAACGTCTACACAGACCTATTTTTTGCCTCCTACATTCCAGGGGCAGCATCTGCTTTGGGGTACTCTACACTGCTGGTGCAGACCCCGTTAGGCATTTTGTCTAATATGATTTTGGTGCCGCTCCTGCCCATCTTTTCGCGGCTGACTGACCCCCAAGACTGGCCAGAACTCAAAAGCCGAATTCGTCAAGGTATGATGCTCACTGCCGTAACGATGCTGCCCATTGGCGCACTCATGATGGCGCTGGCGTTCCCCATTGTCGAGATTGTTTATGAGCGCTATGCCTTTAGCCGCGAAGCCTCGCAGTTGGTTGCGCCCGTACTCATTGCCTACAGCCTAGGCATGTTTGTGTATTTAGGCCGAGATGTTTTGGTGCGCGTGTTCTATGCCCTCGGCGATGGCGATACCCCCTTTCGCGTCAGTATGGTCAACATTGGCATCAACGCTTTGATGGACTATGTTTTTGTGCGATTTTTCAACTTTGGCGCACCAGGGCTGGTCTATGCCACAGTCAGCGTTAACGTATTTTCAATGGCGGCACTGCTGTGGATCTTAAATCGACGGCTCCATGGGATAAATCTCAAGTCTTGGATTAAACCGATCGCAGGGTTAACCGTTGCCAGTGCCATAGCCGGAGCAGCCAGTTGGAGCATTTTGAAAGGCATACATTCCCTTTGGGGCGCTCAAGAAAGTGAAGTGCTGCTGCTGGTGGAGCTTTCCGTTGCTGGACTCATCGGGCTACTGCTTTTTGGAGGGTTAGCTGCTCGTTTAGGTATTCCTGAGTTCAATCTCTTTATCGCGCGGCTACAGGACCGTCTACCATCCTTTTTAAAACGTAAGTAGCGCTGCGCCCTAAAGCATTTGGATTTTTCCTCACAAGCCGGAGCCATACCAAAATGGACGATTGCTTCGGCTCTCGGTACAAATGCTGAGATATATTGCACCCTGTGCCGTCAGTTTTGATTGCCTGACACAACTCAAATTGTCTGCTCTAAACCCTCTCGTTCTGGAAGAAGAGCCTTAAGGCTCCGTTTTAATGCTTTTTTCATTCACTGCAATGCGCAAACACAGTTACTCAAGGGTACGGTATTGCATCCATCCCATAGATTAGCCCAATGCCTCTACCCCTTGTATTTAGGTGTTTTTATCAATGTAAAGATTAAACCCTGATGAGAGAATAATAGAAGTTACATTTAGGGGGGCATCATGTTTGACAGCAACAATACGGATGATGTGACAGATCTTTGGGACTCCTCTCTAGAGGACTCGCCGCTGGAAAGCTCATGCTTAAGTACATTTCATCAGCCCGCCAAATCTGTACCAAGGCTAGAGGCTTGGTTTGCCGTCAGCCAAGGCCAAAGGACGGTATTAAGTGGAATCATTTATAACCACTCTAAGATTAAAGACGGACGCCGAATTTCTACCTCGACTATCAAAGATTATCAGGTTGATGACAATGGACAGCTTTATTTAGTTACCCAAAATTCGAGATATGAACTAGGGCAACAATTAGCGGTAGAAGGGATGGAGACTTGCTTTGGCAAAGAGACGATTCATCTCAGCAAGAAATATTAGGCTCCATTCAATATTTTTATCATTGTAGGTGAGAAGTCTAAAATCATAACCAAGTACAGAGCTAAACTCAGCTATAGTTTTACAGTTGTACCCATCGCTTTTATTGGCGATACCCCTCAATGTTAGTCAAGTGTATTTGCTCAATTTTAGATCGGCATAGATTTTACGCCTCAAGTAAAAATTCTGGCTTTGCTCTACCCATTGCCATTGCGCTTGGCTTAGTAATGATTGCCTTTGCCGGAACCAGCCTTTTGGTTGCGCAAAATGACCGAAATAATGCAGTGCAGCGACGTGCTTCGGGAGCCAGTACATTGGTCAGTGATGGTGCCATAGCAAGGGCACTTTTAGAATTGAGTAAGCCTAACAATGACGTACTTTTAGTGCGTAACTATGACCCGATTGATTCAAAGACGGGCAAAAATTATCTGGGTGCAGACGCAACTGCAAAAAGTGGAGATGAAAGCGCAGCGACTGTGGATCAATGGACTGGATACGACCCCAGTAGTACATCATGTTTTCAGCAGCTCGGCAGAGGAGCACCCAGCATTGCGCTAACCGGAACGATTGGTGTAAATGAAACCTATAGCATTCGCGCCTATCGCTACGATAAACAGAATAAAATAGGAACGTTATTAGTGGAGGGAAATTACAAAGGTCAGTCTTCTCTAGTCGCCGTCACCCTTTCTATTGAACCAGTTCTGGATGATTTTCCAGGGGTGCTTTTAAAAAATAACGGAGTGCATTGGGACGGTAAGTTAGCACTCCGCAATCGTTCTATTTTAGGACGTATAGGTAATGTGTACTATGCTCCCTTAAGCTCGGCTGACCCATCCTTGGTTGGAAGCTCTGCGCCAAAAGATTCCACTCGTTTGAGTTATTTAAATGCGATATGGTCTGGACCTAATGATGGCTCTACGAGTGACACTGTAGAAGGTAAATTATTTGCCTGTCAGCTAAAACCGACTGTACCTGTGGTACCTCAAGGTACGATTTTAGGAAATGTCGATACAACCCTAACACTTTCAGGTACTTCAGGTAAAATCACTCATTATCAGGTTCAAAATATCAACTTATTTAACAATCATACTTTGACGGTTGACACCACACATGGGCCTGTTTATCTCTATATTTCGGGTGGTATGATCAGCCTAAAAAACACTGCAAAAATTCTCAATATTCGGACAGACGGTCAACCTCCTAAAGTGGGAGATCTACGTATTATGGGCTTAGGTGATAATGCCATACGGTTTGCCGATACTACCTGTATTCAGAATGCTTTTGTTTATCTCCCTAGTGATCAAATGGAGATTTTCACGAGTGGATCTGGATGTCCTGGTGGTAACAACGCTAATTTTGAAGGAGTCGCATGGGTAGAAGAACTGCTCTTTTCAAAGAATGCAGCAAGCAATCGAGATGTTCATTTGTATTGGACAAATGTTCAAAACACAACTGTTACCCCAGCCGCAAAATCTGGCATTGCAGTTCCAGATGATGTTTCAAGCTTGACAGACCTTATAGATTATATAGACTGGCCTGCACGCTATCGCTATGGATCTGTTAAAAACTGGCAGAGGGTAAATTAAGATGGTTCATTTCTTGAAACCGCTGCTAGTTCCAGCAAAATCAAAATTGAGGGTCTTTCAAAGAATTTTACAATCTCATCGTTTATTAACCCGCTCTCTGGCTCAAGGCTTCAGTATTATTGAAGTCTTGGTTGCCCTAATGGTTGCCATGATTTTTATTACTGTTACGCTTCAAATGTTTGTTGCAGCAGCATTTTTTAGGTCAAAAGGCGACCAATATAATCAGGCTTTTAACTGGATTCAAGAAGATTATGAGATCGCATTTAATCGGGCAAGTGCCTTCGAGGCAGATGTAGAGCCTGCTTCGGCATTCTGTGCCGCTACAACGCCAGCCAATGGGTTAGCTGCCAATTTTTTGAGCGATACTGCTCGTGGACTGGGTGGAACAACCGTAAATATTGGGCCTAAAACCTTTGGCGGCAAGTCATTTTTGCTCACCCGCACGGGGGATTACGCCAGTGCTGAGAACCCCTACAAGTTGTTGAAGCTGACCTATACCGTAACGCCGACCGATGGGGGGGCAGAAGTTGCCAAAATCAATACCGAGGTTGCCATCTATGCCGGATTTAAATGCCCCAACTAAAGGGCAATTTGAACTTATTTTACGGCAACGCTAAAACTCAACGTCGTGGGGGCATCTTAATAACTCAGGGGATAAATTTAGAAGCAATGAGACTGAAATGGCGATCGCACCACAGAACCCAGCGAATTTGGCAAAGGGGCTTTACCCTGATTGAAATGATTGTCATTATTGCAGTCATCGGTATTTTAGGCGCAGTAGCAGCGCCTAGTTTTACAGCGATGATAGATGGCATTCAAGTGACACAAACAGTCACTGATCTACAAACGGCTCTACAAGACGCGCAGCGTCAGGCCATTCGTAAAAATCAAACTTGCACCGTTCAAGTTCCACAAAAGAACGGAAAGGGACACGGGAATGGAAACGGAAAGGGGAAGCAAGATCAAATTACGGGTAACTGTTTAACCTCAGGGAATCCTGAACTGTCTGACAATGTTAACCTCGCCACCAATATGCAGTCTGCCATCCCTATTCCTGTTGTGCCCCTTTCCATCGTACCCATCCCAAATTCAACGCTCCCAATCGTGCCATCGTCTGACGTTATTGAGGTAAAATTTGGCACACTTGGAAGTGCAGACTTTTCCATTCTCAGTGCGCTAAAGCCACCTTTACTTCCGGTAGATCCCACTGGAAAAGTTGTGGCATTTGTAGAAAATCCTAAGGTTCCCAAAAAATGTGTCGCCATCTCAAGCACATTAGGGTTAACGCGCGTTGGCGTTTATACGGGCGGCACTACGCCAACCGACATTACAGATAAAGGGGTTTGCACTGCCTTGGACTGGAAGCAGCAATGAAACAACCACCACGTCTGAACCGAAAAAATTTCAGAGGGTTCTCGTTAATACACCCTTTTCGACGCGAAAAATTTGCCAAATCTTCTAACGAAGGATTTACGTTGATTGAGCTATTAGTGGCTGGCATTTTGGGGGCAGTCGTCATTTTAGTCGCCTGGTCAGGCTTAATCTCCGCCATGAGTATGAGCCAAGAAGAACAATCGCGTTCTGCACGACAAAGCGAACTCAACAAAGCATTGGACTTTATGACCAATGAAATTCGGATGGCGCGCTCTATCAATGCATCGTCAACCTTAACTGCCAACGGCACAACCGTCACCTTACCCGATGTTGTCACCAGTGCAGGGGTTTACTTGGCTAATTTAGGCAGCTACGGAACCCTTGGGCTGTATCTTGAGCGCCCAACAGGCACAAATATTCCGGCAATTTGTCCAGCGGGTGGCCCCAATGCAGGCGTAGCCCC
>JAGVDA010000155.1 GCA_020058975.1 Thermosynechococcus sp. WC_1
ACATCCATTAGCACCACATCTGGCTTCAGAGAAAGGGCTAACTCAACGGCAGCTTTGCCATTTTCGGCTTCGCCAATAATGGTTAAGTCCGCTTTGGTTTCGAGCAAACTGCGGAGTCCTTCACGGATGATGCCTTGGTCGTCTACCAACAGCAGCTTAATCATGAAACGCGTCCTCCCTGAGGGATATTGAGATGCAGGCGGCACCCCTGACCTGGATGACTAGAAAGGTAAAAAAGGCCGCCCAACGCCTCGGTGCGCTCTCGCATACTCTGGAGTCCAAAGCCCGTGGTGTTTTGGGTAGGGTCAAACCCTTGCCCATTATCTTCAATGATTAATTCTAATTCTCTCGCGTTTTCGCTCAGGTTCAAGCTCACCTGGGTGGCCTGACTATGTTTGGCAATGTTAGTCATGGCTTCTTGCACAATGCGGTAGAGGGCGATCGCAATATCCGCTGGCAGTCCTTCATCTGCCTGAATCTGCATTGTGGTGTCAATTCCGGTATTGCGCTCAAACTCCTGCACCAGCTTTTTGACTGCATCATCAAAAGATTGTCCCTGAAGAGGTGGCTGTCGCATGGTTGCAACAGACTGTCGCACATTCTGGAGTGCTTCTTTGCCCAGCCCACGCGCTTTTTGCAGGTGTTGCTGTGCCCGATTGACATCTTCTGGCAACCATACGGCGACGTTCTCAAGCTGAATACTTTGTGCCGTCAGGGCATGCCCCACAGAATCATGGATTTCACGGGCGATGCGGTTGCGCTCTTGCAGTGTGGCCTGGTTTTCAATCAGCAGCGCATAGCGACGGAGACGGTCATTGGCAAGGGTAAGGTGATCGCGGCTCTGACGTTCGGTCAAAATTGCGCCCACCATCAGCAGCACAAACACTAGCACTAGCCCAAAGAGCAGCGCCGAATTAAGCGTTAGGTTAATTACCGCAGACTGAACCTGATCGGGCGATAGGTGACGCGGCATCCGTTCGGGGCGTGCAAGGTCAGGGTCTAAAAAGCGACGGATACCCAGCAGCAGCCTCAGTAAAAAAGAGCCGAAGGCCAGCAGTGCCGTCACCAGCCGACCGTTCCAATCAAAAAGCAGACACGCTCGCACCACGACAATCAGCAGCAGTGCCGGAAAGCTATTGCCGCCCAGTCCACCCGACAAAAGTGTGAGCCAGCAAAGGCCAAACCCTAAAGCCGTAAAGAGAATTTTTTGGAGCTGAGATTTTTGATGGGGGAGCCATAGCCCTAAAATTCCAATCGCAATGATGCATAAAAATATGC
The DNA here is from genome assembly GCA_020058975.1 of Thermosynechococcus sp. WC_1. Classification (GTDB taxonomy): domain Bacteria; phylum Cyanobacteriota; class Cyanobacteriia; order Thermosynechococcales; family Thermosynechococcaceae; genus JAAURS01. The sequence continues at coordinate 1,279 of JAGVDA010000155.1, forward strand.
CCAGAATAAAGGGTTCTGCCCCCCATCCTTCCGCAGCCATCCGAAACATCCCTGGTCGTCGAGATCTAAAGGGGGTTGGAATTGCTGCTAACATCGCAATGCCCAACAGAACCCACTCTAGATAAAGCAAGAGCGGGAAGGGGTGTTGGAGCCAGGGCAAGCGCTGTCGCATTCCAGCAAGAACTGAATAAAGGTTATGTCTCTAAGACCTTTACTATAGGGCAGTGTACTAGAACCCCAATAGGATCTAAGGGTTTGCATTGCTGATGTAGAGGCTGGTACTAAAGTTCTAAAGTCAGTTAGACCTTCAGACCTAGAAAGGTTGGGAACTCCGATCCTGTTGCTTTTGGTTCAGAATTCTTAGGATTAAAAGGTGAACAAAGGCTCCGTGATTTTAGAGCGGCAATTGCCTTTGATACAGAGTACTTCAAGGAGAATTTTGAAAATGAAACTACGCTCTTTACTGATGGCTGGTGCTGCTTCTGTATTAATCCCCGTAGGTGGTTTTGTGATGACGCAATCGGTTATGCATACTGCGGCTTTAGCACAGTCTTCGCCCACGGAACAAAATGCACCCGCCCCTGGAGATCGCGGCAAACGAGGTGGCTGGGGTGACAAGTGGCAAGAGCAGCTCAACCTCAGCGCCGATCAAAAAGCCCAAATTAAGCAGATTCGCGATCAGGAAAGATCTTCTTCAGAGGGGTTACGCCAGCAGATGAAGGCTGCTGCTGAAAAGCAAAAGTCACTCATGACGGGTAATGCAACTGACGACCAGCTTCGCCAGCAGCACCGCGAGATGCAGGCACTGCGTCAGCAAATGGGTGAGCGCCGTTTTGACACGATGCTGAAAATTCGGCAGGTTTTAACGCCAGAGCAGCGGGTTAAGGCCGCTCAGCTTAAGCAAGAGCATCGCGGTCGTGGTCACGGTGGTCGTGGTGGCAAACAGTCTATGGGAATGATGCGTAGCCAAGGGTTTTAATTAGGCAAGTGAAATGCTTTCATCCCCCTAACCTATTCAAAAAGCAAATAGGGTACAAGAGTTAGAAATCTGGCTTAAAAACAAAGCCTCTTTCCAAGTGGAAAGAGGCTTTGTTTTTAAGGTATTAAATCAAGCTCTAACGTTTTGCCAGCTTCTTATTTGCCATCTTGCGCAGACGAATAGATTGTGGGGTGACTTCCACTAGCTCATCTGAGCTGATGTATTCTAGCGCCCGCTCTAGGTTCATTTCCATGGGGGACTGAAGCTGCACGAGTTCATCACCCGTGGCGCTGCGGTGGTTGGTGAGCTGCTTGGCTTTACACAGGTTCAGCTCTAGATCTTGAGTGCGGTTGTTTTCTCCAACAATCATGCCGCGATACACCTTGGTGCCAGGTTCAATAAAGAACAAGCCACGATCTTCAGCATTTTTGAGAGAGTAAAAGGTAACAGTGCCCTCTTCAAAGGAAATCAGTACGCCATTGCGACGGGCATTGATATCCCCTGCTAGCGGACGATATTCTAAGAAGCTGTGGTTCATGATGCCTGCACCCCGAGTCAGACGCATAAACTCACCTCGAAAGCCGATGAGTCCACGGGCTGGGATGACGAATTCAAGCTGCGATCGCCCATGAATTCCCACCTGCATATCCTGCATTTCGCCCTTGCGTTGACCGAGGCGCTCAATACAGCCGCCCACGCCATCTTCGGGTACGTCCAATACCAAATACTCAAACGGTTCACAGGGTTGACCGTTCACTTCGCGGTAAATCACCTGAGGCTGAGACACCTGAAACTCATAGCCTTCTCGACGCATGTTTTCAATCAAGATGCCCAAGTGCAGCTCACCCCGACCCGATACGGCAAAACGATCGGGTGAGTCGGTTTCTTCAACCCGCAAGGCCACATTGGTCTCTAGCTCGCGCATGAGGCGATCACGCAGTTGACGAGAGGTCACAAACTTGCCCTCCTGTCCTGCAAAAGGAGAATCATTGACGCAGAACGTCATCTGCAAAGTTGGTTCATCCACCTTAATCATCGGCAGCGCCGTGGGGTCATTAGGGTCTGTAATCGTTTCGCCAATATTGGCATCGGCAAAGCCAGCCACCGCGACTAGGTTTCCAGCGGTGCAAGACTCTAGATCAACCCGCTTTAGGCCATCAAAGCCCATAAGCTTAGAAATTTTGCCCTTTACAATACTGCCGTCTTCCTTCATCAGGGCAGCCTGTTGACCGGCTCTGATGGTGCCGTTATGAATTTTGCCAATAATGATGCGACCGAGATATTCTGAATAATCCAGGGTTGTCACCTGAATCTGAAGAGGACGGTTAAGGTCGCCCGCAGGAGGTGGAACGTGGTTGAGCAAAGACTCAAACAGCGGCACCATGTCCACGTTCTCGTCTTCGAGCTTGTCTTTAGCAAACCCGCCTAAACCCGACCCAAAGAGATAAGGGAAATCGCACTGGTCATCGTCTGCACCCAGTTCAAGGAACAAATCCAGTACCTTATCGACCGCAATGTGGGGGTCTGCCCGAGGACGGTCAATTTTGTTGACAAATACAATGGGTCGCAAGCCCTTCTCTAGGGCTTTTTTTAGCACAAAACGGGTTTGGGGCATTGGCCCTTCGTTGGCATCCACAATCAGCAGACAGCCATCCACCATGCCCAAAACCCGCTCAACTTCGCCGCCAAAGTCCGCGTGACCAGGCGTGTCTACAATATTGATGAGGGTTTCTTTGTAGCGTACCGCCGTATTTTTAGACAAAATGGTGATGCCGCGCTCGCGCTCAATGGCGTTGGAGTCCATGACACAATCGGGAACCTCTTCTCCTTCTCGGAACGTGCCGGACTGCTTCAAAAGCGCATCTACAAGGGTTGTTTTGCCGTGGTCAACGTGGGCAATAATGGCAACGTTCCGAATGGGAAGACTCATAAAACTTGTTCCAAACCTATCAAGCGATTAAATTAAGGTCAGTACCTTAAGCTGAATTTGTTAGCGTTGGCGCTCTGGGGTGACGACAGCGTTTCGCCCCATTCGTAAAAAATACTTAACATTTTTATCGTAACACTTGGCGCTAAGAACAGACCGCTGAAGTTTTAGTGGGCAATCTGTTCTTGAATTTACAAAATGACATGTGAAGCAGACCTCTTACATCACTCTTATCCTTTTCTTATCGTCAAAGGCTTTACCCTTCTCCCCTTGGTGAGAAAAGGGATAATCCGGCTCCCCTCGCCCGTTCTGGGAGAGGGGCTGGGCGTTGCCCTGAGCTTGTCGAAGGGGGAGAGGGTGATATTAAGCCTGTCCCGCTTCAAATCGCTTGCCAATTTCTGGCCAATTCACCACGTTCCACCATGCTTTCAGGTACTCGGGGCGACGGTTTTGATACTTCAGGTAATAAGCGTGTTCCCACATATCGTTGCCCATAACGGGAAACGCGCCTTCTGCAAGAGGTGTATCTTGGTTGGGCGTAGTGGTGATCTCAAGCTTGCCTTGGGCGGTTTTAACAAGCCACACCCAGCCGCTGCCAAACCGACTGGCACCCGCTGCTTCAAACGCCTGCTGAAATTTCTCAAAGTTGCCAAACCGACTGTCTATTGCGGCAGCAAGCTTGCCTTTCGGTTTCCCGCCACCTTTGGGACTCATGATGCTCCAGAACATGGAGTGGTTATAGTGACCGCCGCCGTTATTGCGAACGACCATCCGAATGTCTTCAGGAATTTGGTCGGGTGTTTTTACTAATTCTTCAAGGCTTTTATCTTTGAGTTCTGGATGTTTCTCAAGGGCTTTGTTGAGATTAGCCACATAAGCCGCATGATGCTTGTCATGATGAAGCTGCATCGTTTGGGCATCAATATGTGGCTCTAGCGCTTTGTAATCATAGGGGAGCGGGGGTAAAGTGAAGGACGCAGCTATCGCACTGGCGCTCCCGCCTATGAGCAGGGCAATACAGCATAGGCTTAACGCCAATAAGCGTCTAAGTGAAACATTCATGATTGATACAGCCTTTTGATACAGCTTTTTTATAGGGTATCAGGCTAACAAACGAAGAGATATCTCTCGCCATATAGAGTTGAACCAAGCCTTCAAATCAATTTGATCCGCTTGCAGTGATCTAAATCATTCGCCTTCTGTGAATGCTGGATAAAGCAGTTTGCTGTTTAGTGCTGTTTTAGAAAAACCTGTAATGGCCTTTCCTCAAAAAAAGTCCGAAACTGTATCTTGGATTGGGTCAGGCATTTATTTTGTATTGCTGTGGCTGACGGCCTGTAGCCTTGGCATGGGTCTAACAGCCTATGTTGTTTCGCCACTGATTTGGCTAGGCACACTCGCTGTAACGCTTCATTTAACTTGGGCTGGGTCTGCGGCGATCGCCCCTGCGATGGTTTGGCTACTGGCATTAATGTGGGTTGCCACCATGACCCACGCCTTGCCCCAGCCGATGCAGATGCATAACGTGATTGCTCAAGTTTGGGCCGCGTCGTTACTAGACCTATGGATGCGAGGTGGACTCGTGATTTTAATGTTGGCCTTTGCCCGTTGGGCTTTCAAACCTTTGCGGTTACGTCCTGCTGCAATCTTTGCGTTCACTGTGGGTTTAAGCTGGAGCGCCCTAGGGGCAGGAGTTTGCATGTATCGCCTTGTGTCAGTAACCCATCAGGTCTAAATTCTATGGAGCAGGCCGACAGAAATAGTGACTTTAATCAAAACGATGCATCGGCGAAAGGTGAATTGAGGGGGGCGGAGCGATCGCCATCCTCGCCTCCTCGCCCCAAGCTCATTGACATCCGGTTTGGGGTTGATTTAGTCGTTACTCGGTTTTATGTGGTGCTGATGGTGGGCAAAGATCGGCGAGATCAGAGCCGTCCCTATACCGTCAACGGTTGGACTAAATTGGGTAACACCCTAGCGGCTGTTTTGCTCCTTTTAGGCGCTAACCTTGCCCTTAGCGGCTTTATCGTGCTGTTTCTTTATCTCTTAAAGTCAATGCTGGGCATTAACCTCTTACCAGGGCATTTTGCAGAGTATCTTAAGCCGTTGCTCCAGCTGTAGACCAATAATAGAATAGAAGTACATCAGGCTAAGAGTCTGCCAATCCATTAAGATAGTTCACGTTGGGTTTTGTCCCTTAAGCATCGTTTTCAATAACACAACGGTTCCAGAAATTTGTGGAAGACCTATCTAATCTTGAACCAGAACGCCCTTCTGCCCAGCCTGAAAGCCAATGGCTGCAAAGAATATTAGATCGCGTCTCAGGCACTCTTCAGCGAGATGCCGTAGTGCGAGACATCACCTTTGGACTTCAGCAACAGCTCAAAGCGGATCGCGTGGCGCTGTACTACTTCTTTCGGCAGTGGAAAGGTCAGGTTGTTTCCGAAGCGCTGAGCAGTCCAGCGTTGACTATTCTTGGTTCGACGGGTGCAGACGACTGTTTCAATGGTGAGTACGCCGCACTTTACGAGGCAGGGCGATATCGGGCGATCGCTGATACCTCAACCGAGCCTATCCACGAATGCCATCGTGATTTTCTTAAAAGTATTCAGGTGCAGGCGAATTTGGTGGTGCCAATTTTAACGGCAAAGGGCTTATGGGGGCTGCTGGTTGCCCATTATTGCCAAGCCCCCCACGTTTGGCTGCCTTTAGAAATTGAGCAAATGCATAGCGGCGCTAAGACCCTAGCCACCACCCCCAGTATTCAAGATACTTAACCCCAAATCCTAAGTAGGTTGGGGCAACAGCGCCATATTTTGCTCAAACACAGACACTTCAAGGTTTTTATCCTCTCGTGTCGCCAGCGATCGCCGTGCTTCGCCCAGATACAGCGGCACAGAAACGCCCTCTTCAGGATGGATAACTGTCCGCGCCCTTAGAGAAAGCTGCTGCGTATTGCCAAGTCCGAGTCGTCCTGGAGAAAATAAATTAATCGCAGCTTGTTCTAACGTAGCCTCAAGCTGGGGCTGCGTAATGGTTGGGGCAACCGCAATTACAACACTTGCACCGCCCGTATCGTAGACCAAAGAATACTTTGTTGAATTGGGAATGACCGTTTGTGAGAAAGGCACAAAGGAGAGAGAGAGAAGCCCCCCTGTCAACACACCGACAAAACCCGTCGCGCCCACTAACCGAAACCGAAACCCCCACTTAAAGACAAAAGCCAGTGCCGTTAGCCCTGCGAATGCCAAGGTTGCGATACCACCCCATTGGGTATAGGTTAAAAAACTGTCAGGGGTGAGCATTGAATGAATTCTCCTGGGACAAAGCGACATGGATACCCTTTCAACTTTAGTGCGTTTTGGAGCGCATCTCGTGGACATCTAGCAAGTAAAACGCTCCGGTTAAAGATAGGCTGCGCTTTGGCTTCTAGAGTGTCACAATAGATTTCATAACCTAGGTTTTTCAAAAATTTGGTGTTGGCAACAGCAAAAGGAGGCCAGATGAAGTGGACTAGTGCTATCTCAACTCGTCCCTCGCTTGAGGCAGCAGTCAATGAAGTGGTAGACAAAGCCCAGGTTGCCTTGGGGCAACCGGCTGACCTTGCTTTTGTCTTTATCTCTGATGCTTTTGCCAGCGAATATTCGCGCCTGATGCCGCTGCTAAAGATGCGACTGGGCGCTACGCCAATTTTGGGCTGTGGGGGTGGCGGCATCATTGGTCAATCGACTTCAGGACGCCCCCAAGAAATAGAAGATGAGCCTGCCATTTCTTTAACGCTGGCATCCCTGCCCGATGTTAAGGTTTATCCCTTTCACCTGCGTCCAGAAACCTTGCCCGATCTAGATAGCTCCCCAGATGCTTGGGTCGATCTTGTTGGGGTCGATCCGGCAGAGAACCCCCACTTTATTCTGCTGGGGGATTCTATGAGCGCCCGTATTAATGACCTGCTTCAGGGTCTAGACTACGCCTACCCCCAAGGGGTCAAAATTGGTGGCCTGACCGCTGGTAGTTCGGCATTGGGCGGCAGCGGTCTTTTTTGTCATGGTCGGCTGATGCGAGAGGGTAACGTTGGGGTGGCGCTCAGCGGCAATATTGAAGTAGAAACCATCGTTGCCCAAGGCTGTCGTCCCGTGGGTTCTTTGCTGCGGGTGGCGGAGTCTGATCGGCATGTGCTGCTTCAGGTTGAGGCGCATCCTGAAGGGGAACGCTGGGAAACCGCAGCGGTGGATACGAAGGTGCAGACTGCCCTTGAGGCGTTACATCGTGCCCTTGATACCTTGGATGAAAAAGACCGCGCTAAGGCACAAAATGCGCTTTCTATTGGAATTGTGCGGGATGGGTTTAAGACGACCCTCGAAACGGGCGATTTTCTGATTCGGAATCTGCTGGGGGTAGACCCTCGCATTGGGGCGATCGCCATTGGCGATCGCATCCGTCCAGGGCAGCGCATCCAGTTCCATCTGCGCGATGCCGAAGCCTCTGCTGAAGAATTAGAAATGCTGCTGATTGACTATCAAGAAAAACATTCTGGTCAACTCGCACCCCCCGCTGGGGCACTGCTGTTTAACTGCCTGGGGCGGGGCGAACGCTTTTATGGGCAGCCAGATTTTGACACGCAGCTCTTTCGTCAGTACGTAGGCACAACGCCCATCGGAGGGTTTTTCTGTCAGGGTGAAATTGGGCAGATTGGAGACGCGACATTTTTGCACGGCTACACCGCCGTCTTTGGCTTATTTCGACCGCTTACCCCTTAATCTCATCGGCTGCAAGAAGCAAACTTTACCTATGACCGGACTGATTACGGGTGGTACCTATGCCTTTCGCGCGTTGGCGCTCTTTATGCGGAAGCCCGCCTTACTGACCTATCTCATTTTTCCGCTCTTGCTAAATGTGTTGTTGGGGGTTGGGCTATACCTGGGTATTTTTAACCCAAGCTGGCGCTGGATTAATACCGAACTTAGTAACTTTGATGGGTTCTTGGCTCAGTGGGTTACAACACTGCCTTCTTGGCTCGGCTTTTTAGATGATGTGGGCACTGGGATCGGCTGGGTGTTTCGGGTGTTGCTGAGCCTTGGTCTATTTTTAGTGATTGGGATACTTCTGGCTCAGTTTGGGACGCTATTAGGGGCACCGTGGTATGGCAAACTCTCTGAGAGAATTGAGCAAATCCAAACCCATCAGCTTGAAATTATTGAAATTAGCCCACTTCAGGAGGTTGCTCGAGCGCTGCTCCATGAACTCAAGAAGCTGGTGCTGATCGTGACCGTGGGCGGCACCTGTCTTATCCTCAATGTGCTGCCAGGGCTGGGTTCTACGGTTGCAACCATCGGGGGCATTACCCTTGGCGCAACGCTGGTCTGCATCGACTTTTTAGATGCGCCTTTAGAACGCCGCCGCCTTAAGTTTCGTCAAAAGCTGGGCATCATTTATGGAACCCTCCCCGCAACGGCTAGCTTTGGTCTGGTTTCACTCTTTCTGGTCAGCATTCCGCTGCTTAACCTGCTTACCGTGCCCCTCTGTGTGGCATCAGGGACTCTATTTTTCTGCGATCGCATCTGGCCGAAGCATTTCCAACCTCAATTACCACCCCAGTCAAATCCAACTGTTTTGCCCTGATTGCAGCCAAACCTAGGGTTAAAATAGCCACATCCTGACCTCAGTAATGAATTGTGCGCATTAAAGGACTCGTCGCGGCCTCTAATCAAGTTCGAGAGCAGCTCAAATTGGGCATTGCCGCTGAGCGTGTAGAAGAATTCCGGCAGCAGGTGAGAGCCACTCTTAAAACCACTGAGCAGCTTTGTGCCTCAGCCCGTATGATGCCTGCTCAATTGCCCACGCCTTCTCGCAAAGCCTATACGTTTTTGAAGCAGCTCGATTTAAAGCATCTGCCCATTGCAGATTCATCGTTACCCATAGCCACAACTCAAAACATTGCCCTGCGTAACGTTCGCGCCCAGCATGAGCAGATTCAATCTGAGATTGCGGCGGTTGCAGGGTATACGATGGGGACACGGCGATCGCCTCTCAACCCCGTCAAAATGGAGCCACTACGCCGTCTTTTGCTGCAAAAAGTACCCGAAA
>JAGVDA010000037.1 GCA_020058975.1 Thermosynechococcus sp. WC_1
ATCAGAGCCGTGAATAATGTTGCGACCAATATCCACCCCGAAATCGCCCCGAATGGTTCCAGGCTCAGAGTTGAGGGGGTTGGTTACACCGATAATTTTACGAGCAGAGGCTACAACACCTTTGCCTTCCCACACCATTGCCACCACTGGCCCAGAGGTAATAAAATCGACCAAACCACCAAAGAATGGCTTTTCTTTATGTTCGCCATAGTGCTGCTCGGCAAGGTCGCGGCTCACGGTCATGAGCTTTAGCCCAACCAAGGTAAACCCCTTTGCTTCAAAGCGACCTAGAATTTCGCTTACCAGTTTGCGCTGTACGCCGTCTGGCTTAATGGCTAAAAATGTACGTTCCACAGAATTTCTCCGACAGGGGTTGTTGTCCTTTATCTATGCTGGGAAAAGATGGGACTTTTGTAAAGTAATTCGCAATACCCATGAAAACATCTATAAAAATGCCCATGAAATCCATTCCGCAGCAAATTTTGATCGGCATCGCCGGATGCATCGCGCTAACGTTAGTGCTTAGCTTTGGGCTGTCTATTGCCGTAAACTATGGTATTGCTCAGTTTGAGCAAAAAGCCCAGGATTTTTTGCCTACAGCTAAGCCAGAGTCTACAGCGCCAAACCTATGATGACCAACGCAGGACTTGTGTTTGGACACAAAATTCTGAGGCTTGATGCTGGAGCTACAGCCCTTTTACAAATTTTGAATCATGTCTTCGTTTAAACCGTCTTGGCTCACGCCGTTATTTTGGGGCACGTTGATTGCCGCTATTGTGATTTTGGGACTACGCGGCTTTGCCCTTTTGACGATGATACCGGGTGCCATCGTGAGTGGCCTTTGGATTGTAGCCATTAGCTTAGGTATTTATTTAGCGATTGTTAGTTTGCGCTAATGGGTTTGCGCTAGGGAATAATCGCGGCCTTAATCGTTTTTCGCTGCTTCATGTCTTCAAAGACTTGCCCTAAGTTATGAAGAGGCTGCTGATCGTTGATCATTTGCTCTAGGGGCAGTACGCGGCTGGCTATCAGGTCTAAAGCCTGCCGGACGTAGAAGGGCGTGTTGTGAAATACGCCCTTGAGAGTGAGTTCGCTGTAGTGGAGCTGTTCTGTATCAACACTAATCTGCGTGTTGCGGGGGCAGCCCCCAAAAAGATTGACCGTTGCGCCAGGGCGACCACAGGCGATCGCCGTTTCCCAAACGCTAGGCACTCCTGTCGCCTCCACCACAATATCTGCGCCCATCCCTGCGGTGAGGCTTTTGACAACCATAGGAATGCTCTCTATCTGTCGATGGTTAAAGGTGTGGGCTGCGCCAAATTTTTCGCCAATCTGCAATCGCTGCTCAGAGCCGCCAAATAAGGTCACTTCGGCACCTTGATGGGCGAGTACACCTGCAAACATAAGGCCGATCGCCCCATCCCCAATCACTGCGACTTTGGGCGCACAGCCCCAGCGCTGCTGTAGCTCTAGCGAAAAACCAGACCGCGCCACGCCGTGTAAAACACAGGCGAGGGGTTCTGTGAGAGAGGCCACCGCATCCGTTACGTCGTCTGATATATGGAGTAGGTTATGGCGAACAATGGGGGCAGGGATTTTAAGGTATTGGGCAAAGGTGCCGTTGTTAAACGTGAGGTCAGGACATAGGGAATATTCCTGGCGGTTGCAGAAAAAGCAGCTCATACAGGGTGCAGAGTTATTGGGCACCACGCGATCGCCAATACTCCACCCTGTCACCCCTGCACCCAAGGCCACAATACGCCCAGCAGCCTCATGCCCAAATAGAGTAGGAGGCTTGAGCATCCGCGCATGGCCTCCCCGTCGCCAGACTTTGAGGTCGGTGCCACAGGTAGTGGCGACGGTTACTTCAATGACGACTTCCCCAGCGTTTGGTGTGGGGTCTTCGACCTGCTCTAGGCGTAAATCTTCTTGACCATACAAAACGGCGGCAAGCACGGCGATCGCAGCTCAACTAAAAGATTTATACAGGAACTAAGCGTGAGTTTCTGAATCAGAATCCGTTGCACTGGTTTCCAGATCCAGTGGCGGAAGGGAGACATAGCGACCGTAGATTTCAGCCATTTCGAGCAGGCGATCGCCATACTCTGGTCGCAGCGCGTCAGCCCGATATCGCCAGCGCCAGTTGTTTTCGACGGTACCTGGAGTATTCATGCGGGCATTGGTGCCCAGACAGCAAACATCCTGGAGCGGCACAATAGCCTGATTCGACACAGAACTCATAGCAACCCGAATCATGTCCCACGCCACGCCTTGAGGGCTAATGCCGCCTAGGTATTTTGCAAAGCGCTCTTTTTCGTAATCAGAAGCGGCCTCATACCAGCCGAGGGTTGTGTCGTTGTCGTGGGTGCCCGTATAAATCACGCTGTTGTGGATGGTGTTGTAGGGCAGATAAGGGTTGCCCCCATCGCTACCAAAGGCAAAGTGCAAAATCTTCATCCCTGGAAAGCCAAACTGATCCCGCAGATCCAAAACCGCCTGGTCAATATCGCCTAAATCTTCCGCAATGATGGGTAGGCTGCCTAGGGCATCGCGCACGGCTGAGAACAGCTTTTCGCCAGGACCGTAGAGCCACACCCCTTTAATGGCGGTTTCTTCTTCTGCCGGAATCGCCCAATAAGAGTCAAACCCCCGAAAGTGGTCAATCCGAATTAGATCGACCAGCTCAAGGCAATCTTTAAAGCGGTTCACCCACCAGGCAAAATCCGTCGCCTCAAGGTGTTTCCAATCGTAGAGGGGGTTGCCCCACCGTTGTCCCGTGACGGCAAAGTAGTCAGGGGGCACGCCTGCGACAAAAATAGGCTGTTTTTCGTCGTCGAGCTGAAACAGGTCTGGGTTTGCCCACACGTCCGAGCTATTGAGCGACACATAAATGGGGATATCCCCAAAAATCTGAATATGGTTCTGGTTGGCGTATTGCTTGAGGGCGCTCCACTGCCGGAAGAATTCAAACTGCCAAAATTTCTGGCAGTAAATTTCATCGGCGAGGGCTTCTTTTGCCGCTTGGAGCGCTTCAGGATGGCGATCGCGCAGCGGAATCGGCCAAGCATTCCACATCCCCTCGGGCTGGGTTTTGTGCAGCGCCATAAACAGCGCGTAATCGTCTAGCCAGTGGGCTTTGGCGGCGCAAAAATTAGCAAAGGCAGTTTGTGTAAGGGGGGGTGCGGTATCTCTAAACCGAAAGCTAGCCTTATGGAGCAGCGGCATTTTCCAGTTTTCGACCCGCTCAAACTCAATAAAGTCTGGATTAAAATCGGGCAGCCCCTGAAGATCCTCGCTAGACAGTAGACCTTCGCTGACCAATACG
>JAGVDA010000036.1 GCA_020058975.1 Thermosynechococcus sp. WC_1
AAATACACCAATCTCTTCGGGCTGTAGTCCAGCTTTTAGACGTTCTGCAATCCATTGAGCGACGGTTTGTATTTCTGACGCTTCATCATCGCAAATTTCGATTGTGGGAGACGGCCCATTGAAGACAGATATGGTGTTTCGACGGTTTTCTACGTTGCCGTCTATGTCTGTCAATGCAGAGGGTAGGAGGCGATCGGCTGAAGCGCGAATCTGGTGGGAGGTGCGGTAGTTGATGGTGAGATTGTGCGATCGCCCTCTAAGATCCACCCCCAAAGATTTCCAAGAAAAGGGCTGCTGGAAGATGCGCTGGCCTAAGTCGCCTGTAAAGAATAGGCTATCGGGTCGCTGATTGCCGATCGCAGTTAGGAAACGTAGTTCAGGGATACCAATGTCTTGAGCCTCGTCTACAACGGCAAAGTCAAAAGGGGAATGAGTGGCCTGGATATGTGCTGTGACTTGGCGAAATAGGCCAGAAACGGTCATTTGCTGCTGCTGTTCTAGCCAATGGTGAACCTGATCAAAGATTGCCCAAAGCTGTTCTCGCTGTTTGCTGCCCATGCGGGTTTTTCGACCGAGGCGAGGGACATCTCGGTAAGCTTGCCAGGTCGTAAGCTGCCAGGTGTCTACGATTTCGTTCCATTCGCTCCAGAGAAATGATTCGGTGAAACGAGGTTCGGTGGTTTGGGCGGCAATTTTGATGAGTTGCGATCGCACTTGCTGCGGATCGGCTAAATGAGGCGTACCAAAGGCGGCGATGTATTGCTGCTGGGCGATCGCCTCTATCGCTCCCACTTTAATGCGGCGATGGATCTCTGGCTGGTTGCCGACTAGCCGATCCAATTTGATTTGGAGGGCATTGGCTAGGGCAGGCGAAAACGTCGTGAGTAAAATCTGGGCTTGGGGATGTTGACGGGCTAAGAAAACGGCTCGATGGAGACCGACGATGGTTTTGCCTGTGCCTGCCGAACCAGAGATGCGGGTGGGGCCGCTGTAGGTGCGTTCTACGAGCGATCGCTGACTGGGATGAAGGAAAACTGTCCATTTTTCCCAAGGAAATTCTAGGGCGCGCTCAAGTTCTTCGATGTTAGACATAACCCGAAAGCGGCGTTGGGCATCGGGATGATCGAAGGGATTTGTGATGGTGTCAAGGGTTTTAGGCAGGGGTGGTTTATTGCCTGTGGCAAGTTCTAGTAAGGCTTCGGCGGCTTCTTGGGGTAGATGCTCTGCTAAATCAAAGAGGGTGTCTTCTGTGGCGGTTTGCACATCGGCAATCCATTCTGGGGGAATGCCGTAGCTCAGAAGGTCGTTTTCTGAGACGGTTGTAAACAGGCGAGGCTTTTGCTTGACGGGCGCAGGGCGTTCTACCGATTTTTGGATGATGATTTCTTCAATGGTTTCACGGATTTCTACGAGTTGGGCGGCTCCGGTGTTGGGGTGACGTTCGATTTTTCGCCGACTGGCCCAGGCGTAGGCATTGTCATGGTGATCGACGTAGCAGAGCAGGAGGCTGTCGGCGGTTTTGTGGACGATTAGGCGAATGTCCATGTTGACGCTGACGGAGCAAAAGTTAGGGTCTTTGGCACGATCGAGTTTATGGAACCGCATCCCCGCGCTGGTAGGGTTGAGCTGTAGGTCAAAGGCGGTGGTTTTGACGGCTTTTTGCTCTTGCCCTGTCAGTTTGGCGAGGCTATCGGTGAAGGTATCGGCGATGCGAAATTCCATATCCCTATTTCAGAAATTTGAGTTTCTTCTCTGGATCTTGGTGTATGGCTAGATAGTTCTGGTAGTGATTTGCCCACGCCACAAATACTTCATCATCTGAGGTTTCTCCTTGGCTGTACTTCGTGAAAAATTCTTCTGATTCCATATGGTGTTCAGCTTCATAAACACTGAGTTGCTTAGCAATTGCGATTAGTGCATCTAAGGGAGAGGTATATTCGATGATTTGTTTACGCATTGGGTTCTCCTGTTGTTATGGGTTTTGTTTTAGAAGGCAGGCCACAATCTACAAAACGGGTTTCGGCTCCCTTCGACCAGCTCCCCTCGCAAGCTTAGGACACAGCAGGACATGCCGCTCAACCCTCAAATTCGTGATTGGTGCGGGTTGAGCGGAGTCGAAACCCAATCCCTTCTCGTCAGTTCAGTTACTCCTATATACTCACGCCACGCTAAAGACTTTCATGACTTCATCGCCGAAGTGGTTGATGACTTTGACGGCAATGCGGCCTGATTTGGGTTTCTCGAAGGGGCGGGAGGTGTCGCTGTAGAGGCTTTCCCAGGCGGCTTCGTCGATTTCGGCTTTGAGGGTGGTTTTGAGAGATTTATAGGGGTCACTGGCTCCGAGAAAGTAGGCGTGGCGGACGAAGAAGCTTTCTTCGTTGTAGTCGGTGTCGATGAACCAGCAGGCGATGCCGTCGGCTCCGCTAGATTCGACTTCGCCAGATTGAGGACGGAATACGTCTACGCCGTTGATTTTGACTTGGATCTGATGGGTGCCTTCTTTGGATGTTTCAGCGTCTGAAATCTCAATGTCGGGTTCGCCAAAGATGACGAATAGGTTGCCTGCTCCTGTATTTTTGAGGTCGTCGGCCATGTGGAGGTCGGCGTTCATGCGGGCTTTGAGGACGGGGATGCGTCCGAGTTTGGTGAAGTCTGCGGAGTGGGCATCGAAGCTGAAGGCGCACGCAATAAGAACATCAAAACCTGCGTCGCCTGCTTCACGGGTGGCGGCGACGAGGTCGGGGCGAGAGACGGTGCCAAATTCTGGGCCGATGAAGATGCCTGCGCGTTTTTCTTTGGGTTGGTCTGAGGCGGCGTTTTCGAGGTATCGGCCTTCGGCGCAGATGTAGTTTCCGGGCCATCCGGTGAGGGCGGTGAAGGTGATTTTGTCTTCTTTGTGGGCTTGCTGTACGCCTGCGGTTTTGAGGTTTTCTAGGATGATGGTGGCGAAGTCAATTTCGGCGGAACTGCTTGTGCTGAGCGAAGTCGAAGTGGAGGTTTTACTGGGGTCTATGAGTTCGTCATTTTCGTCTACGGCTAAAACGCGATGGGGGGAGAGGCTTTCGACGGTGAAGGGGCCAGCGACACGGCAGATTGCTTTATTTTCGTAGGGTTTGTCGTAGAGGTATTCTTGGTCGGCTTTGGCGGCGATGGAGGCATCAATTTCTGTCTGCCTTGCGATGCGCTGTTTCCACCAGTGTTGATGGAGTTCTTTGGCAGCGTTTGACCATTTCTCGTCGGCTTCGCGGGGAATTTCCCATTCTTGCCAATTGGTTTTTAGTTCGGTGTTAAGAGATTCGCGGAGGGGTTCGAGTTGGGTTTGGTAGGTCTGCCAGATGGTGTCAATTTCTGTGTTGTTGGCGATGCTTTTGAGAGTGATGTGAGGGACTCGCCCATAGACAAAGCCCTGACGGATGTTGCCGTAGGTGGGGGCGGTGGAGGGCAGGGTGCGGGTGATGGTGGCTTCTTTTTGCTGACCTTCTGGGCTATCGGCGAGCAGGTAGTAGGGGTAGCGGGCACCCATGATGCGGGCGCGGGCTAGAGCGAGGGCAACGCGGGAGGTGTCGATGGTGATCCAGCGGCGTCCCCATTGTTCGGCAACGTAGGCGGTTGTGCCAGATCCGCATGTTGGATCCAGAACTAAATCACCTGGGTCTGTTGCCATTAGAATACAGCGTTCAATCATACTAGTAGATGACTGAACCACATAAATTTTAGGATCTGAGCGACTTTGTACCGCGCCGCTAATATCTGCCCAAAGATTGGATACGGGCGTATAACCAAAGTCATTTTGAAACCGACGGTAATTCAACTTACCTGCATTAGTTATCTGAAAACGGTCTGCTTTGGCCAGTCGCTCTAGCCCTGTTGCGGTAGTTTTGAATGTACCTTTTCCTGGATTGAAAATCTTATTGAACCAGTGAAATTTAGTGACATCACCTTCTCCTGCCGATCTGGAGCTTGTGATGTTATCTAATCGGTATAGAGAATTATCAAAATATTTCAAGCTATATCTACTTTCTGAATCCGAACTTCTGCCTGCATAAAGAGTTCTTGATTTTGTGTGATCCTGAGATCTTGAATACCATAGAATAAAGTCACAAGTCGAACCGATCAATCTACTACCTTCGCTAGTAGTCTTTCTTATAGTTATCGAGGATACAAAATTTTGATCTCCAAATACCTCATCCATCAACGATCGCACTCGATGAACATTCTCATCTCCAATCTGTACAAAAACTGATCCACTATCGCTCAGCAAATCTCTTGCCACCGTCAGCCGATCGCGCAAATAAGTCAAATACGAATGAATGCCATCCCGCCAAGTATCCCGAAACGCCTTCACCTGCTCCGGCTCCCGCGTAATCTGGTCAACCTTGCCATCCTTCACATCACGGCTCGTCGTTGACCACTGAAAATTAGAATTAAACTTAATCCCATAGGGCGGATCCAAGTAAATACACTGCACCTTCCCCCGCAACCCCTCCCGCTCCGCCAAACTCGCCATCACCTGAAGGCTATCGCCCAAAATCATCCGGTTCGTCCAGTTGGCATCATGCTGATAAAACTCTGTCGATGCTGCATCCTTCGGCAACCCATTAAAATCCGCAAACAAATCAATTTGAAGATCCGTCGTTAAAGCCTTAGCATCCGCCGTTTGCCGCCGCAAATCCTCAATAATCACCCTCGGCTGCACCTTCTCTTGGATGTACAGCGGCGGCGCACTCACCACCAAATCTGACCAATCCTGCTCATCCTTGCCCCGCCAAACCAACTGCGGATCCAAATCTCGAATGCGTCGCGCATAAGCCACCCGAATAGGGCTTTTCTCCTCCTCCGCCATCACAGACTGAAACTCCGCCGTGGGGATATGCTTACGGCGATCGTCCTCATGGGTAAAAGATTCGATTTGCTTAGCGGATTGGGCTTTGGGTAATTTAGGCATCAGTTCAGAAATAAATAAATTCAGTCAAAACGTCGGCGAGGGATATCTTGAGCTTGCGGTTCAGAGCCGCCCCATTCATCTAGCTTTGATATCAAAAAGGGAAGATCTTCAGTAATAGTCCGCCAAACAATATCTAAGTCCACATCAAAATAAGCATGAACAATTCGATTTCGCATCCCCACCAGGTCTCGCCACGGAATTTCGGTTAGCTCCGACTGCGTTTCCTTCGAGACATTGGCGGCAGCTTCGCCCACAATCTCAATCAGACGAACCAGCGCCAGAGTAAGCTTGCGATCGCTATCCAACGAAGCCCTACTTTCTTGACTGACCATTTCGCAGGCTTCCGTAGCAGCCTCAAGCATATGGCGTAAGCGTGTAGAATCATCAATTTTGGACATACTGCACCACTGCCAAATCAAGCACCTCCTGCCGAAAATAGCGGCTTAACTCATTTGCAGTACGAAGATCCGCTTTCCGACCTATTAAGTCAGACAATTGATTTTCTATCCCAGCCAAACGAAGATATCCAGGAACTTCACCTGGCTCAAACTCTACCAAAAAATCTACATCGCTTTGATCTGTAAAATCATCACGAAGCACTGAACCAAACAGCGAAATCTTACAAATATGGTGCTGTTGGCAAAACTGTGTCAGTTGATTTTCAGGAATTGTGATCGGTAATATCCGTTCCATAATTTCATTCTCCCTTCATTCGCAAAGTCATATTCTGCCCTAAATTCCTAGCTTCCAATTGTGGCTTTAAATCTGTGATGGGCTGAGTGTAGACTGAATCAGGTTCTCCACAACCTTATTAAATTCTGACTCAATTTCAAACACAGCCGTAAATTCAGCAAACGCCCAGCGCCCAAAACCACCCAAATTATTTACCCCTGGCACCCAATACGTCCGCATCGTACTGGCTTTCTCCTTTGCATCCTCCCCTCGGTAGCCCTTAATCTCCACAATTAAATTCAGCAAATCCGCGCCGCCGTCATCAATCTGCACCACAAAATCCGGTAAATATTTTCGCTGCGTTGAGCCATGTAGGTAGGGCACTTCTAGCCCCAGGTTCTGATTTTTCACATAGGCCCGCACCAACGGATGCGCCTCCGCCACCCGACAAAACTCCGCTTCCCAATCGCTATCGCACACCACCGAATTAATCTGACAGCGACGCGGATCGGTTTGCCAGCGCGTTTCCTTTGATGTGGTAAAACTTACATGAGTTGTTGAGCCAGTTGGGTTGTAGGCATCGAGAATTGCCTTAATGGGGCGATCGCCCACAGGGTCTTCATCGATGGCGGTTTTAATGCGATCGCAGGCCATATCTGCAATCTCTTGATAAATCAACTGCGCCATCGTCGTACCGCCCGTGCAGCGTAAATAGCCACCCTCCAGCCACTGACGCACAATCCGCTTCAGCTGACCAAACAAATGTAGCTTCGGCTCCTCCCCTGGATCGCGGTACCGCGTGTACAGTAAATGCTTCGTTAAATGAAACAGAATAGTGGACTGACGCATATCGTCCAAATGCTTCATATTCAATTCCACACTTTCGCCCAAAATGCCCTGATTCTGCGTCACCGAAGGCCCCACCAGCAAAGGCGTTAGCTCCAGCACAGAATCTGGCGTAAAATGAGCCGTCAGCTTTTCCTCCGGCAGTTCAACTCGATAGCCCTCCACCCGCGGAAACGTGATTTCTAAAGCATCGCGATCGGGCTTAATCGCCTTAACCTGTACCGTTTCTCTTGGCGGCTTTGGCGGCGCAACCACAGGCTTCGCCGTAAAATCAAACGGGATGCCCAGTACATCGGCATACTCCACATTAAACAGCCCGTTCTCATTTAAATCGTAGGAATATCGCCGCAACGCCCGACCCACCACCTGTTCGCACAAAAGCTGCGTACCAAAAGCCCGAATCCCCAAAATGTGGGTTACAGAATTGACATCCCAACCCTCCGTCAGCATAGACACCGAAACCACACAGCGAATCGATTCCCCGAGCTTGCCTTCCTTTCCAACGGTATTCATCACCTCCCGTAGCAAATCCTGATCTGTAATGCCTTGCCCAGCGCTCAGGTCTCCACTGCGCTGCACCAAATCTCGCCGAAAGCGATCGATTTCATCCGCCGCCATGCTACGAAAGTTATCATCTAGCGCTTCACCAGACTCTAACTGTTCGCTGTCAATCAGCAGCGTGCGTGGGCGAGCCAGTCGATTCCCGTGGTCATCATAGTTCCGAAACAGCGGCAGCCGACCCGCATGGGGCGTTACACTGCCATCCTCCTGCACGCGATCAAACCCCGAAATAAAGTCATGCACCAACTTAGACGTAGACGTGTTGTTGCACACCACAATAAAAACCGGAGGTACCCGAATCCCCGCCTCTTCCCACAGTTCATAGGTTGTCTCGTAGTGACCGTAGAGCGCTTCGAGTGCCGTTTGCAGTTCCGCTGGTAAACTGAGCGGATCGAGGGTTTGTCCAGCCTTGCCGCGTCCCTTCTTCGGCATTTTTTTGCCAATGTGTTCCCACAAATTACGGAACTTCGGCATATCTCCCCCTGGCACGTTGTCCGCCACAGGCACCCGTGGCAGTTTCACAATGCCGCATTCAATCGCATCCATCAGCGAAAAATCGCTTACCGTCCAAGGAAACAGCGTCCCCTCGGCATAGCCAGAACCCCGCAAGAAAAACGGCGTTGCAGAGAGGTCATGCACCATTTCTACACCCAGCTTGCGCTTCACAATTTCTAACCCAGAAATCCAAAGACGAGCCGCTTCGTTATTCTTTTTGGCTTCGTCTTTTTCGTCTCCCTTTAAGTCTAAAAGCTCTTCATTCTGTGGCTTTTCACGGTAGCAGTGGTGCGCCTCATCATTGAGAATCATGATGTTCTTCAGCCCCATGAGTTCTGGCATCACCCGCTGAAGCATCTGCCCTTCGGTTTCCAGCGTTTGCAGGTCTTCGCCGCGACCCTTTAACAGCGATCGCCCCACCCTAGAAATATCAAGCCGCTCCCGCAGTTTGAACGAGTGATAATTCGTAATTACAATCTTGGCGCGGGCAATATCCGCCAGTAAATCATTGGGCACCAGTTCTCGACTGGCGTAGTAGCTGTCTGGGTCATTGGGCTGGAGAACCCGCAGGCGATCGCGAATCGTAATCCCTGGTGTCACAATCAAAAAACCGCGAGTGAAACGCTTGCTCAAAGGATGCCGCACAGCATTAACCGTTTGCCAAGCAATCAACATCGCCATCACGGTTGTTTTTCCGGCTCCGGTTGCCAACTTCAGCGCCACGCGCAGCAGTTCTGGATTGGCCTCTCCGTTAGCGTTCTCGATATGCTCAAGAAACCGCTGCCCCACTTTTCCCAACTTTGGCGCAACCTCTGCTAACCAAATCGCCGTTTCCACTGCCTCCACCTGACAGAAAAACGGACGGATGGCTTGAAACGGGTGATGCCGCCAGTGTTGCAGCAGCCTTGCCGTTTCAGGCGTGACGCGCCACGTTTCAGGGTTCGGCAACTGTCGCCAAGCTTGCACTTGCTCCCGAATACTGTTGATAATCGGCGTGGGGTCGTACTGTTGTGCTTCGGTAGAAAGCCCATCTGCACTGTATAAAACCAGCTCTTTTTGAACTTCCTGGTTCTGTCGTCGCTTTTTGGGTTTAGGGATCGGCGTAAGAAACTCAGCTCGTCGCCGTCGAGGAACAATCTGGTTCGTCGGTTGACCGTCTTGATCTAATTCCCAATGCTGAGCAGGGTATTCATAGGGCGAATTAAGAATGGGCTGCTCAAAGAATTGATCGGTCATGAAACCCGCTGTTTTTCTCAGTTGTCAATGCCGCTCATTATAACAACGGGGTAGATTGCAGATTCAATCAGCTTTACCAGAGGCACTTGTGATTCAAGCCTTAGCCCGTGCTTGACGCACCATTGCAATTAAAACCTGGTGCGCATCTTCAGAGTCGGTCAGCGATCGCTCAAAGGGCACCCGCACGGTGGTAGCTTCATCGCCTATCATCACATTGAGATCCATCCCCTCAGGGTCGATGGCTTTCATGGTAGCAGCCGTAGCGGCTTCGGCTTGCCCATAAACTTTTGCATACATCAATACAGCTTCCGCATGGTCATCATTCATGTGGGTGCAAATGCGCTGGCTTACTTCGAGGGTAATAGGGTCAGCCATATTGTTTCCTTATTGGGTGTACTACTATTTTGACGCTATTCGCGCCCTGGAATAATGCTGTTGGTGAGTTTTTTAATTGCGTTATCCGCAATGTCTTTATAGCCCAGCTTTCCGCCCAGAATTTGACCAAACTTTTGGGTGGCAGCAGGCCGCTTTACGCCCAGACGGTAGCTTATGCCGGGTAGCCGATAAAAGAGGCCAGACAGCCGCTGCGCCCAAGCCATGTCAGCCCCCCACTCTTGGGCAATGACCTTGGTGTAATTTTCGAGGGCATTTCCATCCCCTGACAACGCCTGATGGATGGCTTCAGACGCCTTTAGCCCGCTAAAAATAGAAGGACGAATGCCCTCGGCGGTCAACGGATCGACCACACAGGCCGCCTCGCCAGCCAGCAGCGCATTTTGTGTGTGCAGCCTTTGGTTGCCATCCCAAAGGCAGATGGGGTGCCCAAACTGCTTAATGGCCTTAAAATCTACGCCAAATAGTTTCGAGTATTCCGCTGCAATCTCCCGTAAATTTTGAGACTCACCCCGTCGAAAGGTGCCAATCCCAATCGAATAGCCATCCGCCTTAGGAAAATTCCAGAGGTAGCCATTTTTGACCATGCCAAATTCAAAATGGGCTATGTGACCGTTCTCAATGGGGGTCATGGCTTCTGCCTCTAAGGCTGTGCCAATGCTACGCTTGCGCTCACTAAAGCCCAACCATTTTGCCATAGGGCCTTTAGCACCATCTGCGGCAATCAGGTAACGCCCTTGCGCCACGCCGTTGGCAGTATTCACCTGCCAGTGGCTACCCTTAAATTCAATGCCCGTCACCTCGGTACTATCGCGCAGTTCTGCACCCTGTTTTTGTGCCTGCTGCATCAAAAAGTGGTCAAAAATATCTCGACGCACCATCCAGATTGGCTCGGCAGGGGTGAGGTCTGCCTCAAAGGCATCTTCCCTCTTCCAGGTATAGCGGATGCGGCTGACCTTTAGAGAAATCGCTGGAGAAAAGTCAAAA
This sequence comes from Thermosynechococcus sp. WC_1, assembly GCA_020058975.1. GTDB lineage: Bacteria > Cyanobacteriota > Cyanobacteriia > Thermosynechococcales > Thermosynechococcaceae > JAAURS01. Next base: position 10,136 of record JAGVDA010000036.1, read on the forward strand.
TCAAACCACTCTGCAATGACCGGAGAAACGCCACCGCCACAAGGTTTATAGCGGGGTAAAGCCTCTTTTTCTAAGACCAGTACAGAGTGCCCTTTTTTAGCAAGGTGATAGGCTGCGGTTCCACCAGCAGGGCCAGCACCGACAATGATGCAGTCAAACATAGTTTAATTTGCGAGCCTAAGAAGATTGATCAACCATGCATACGGAGGTGGACATAAATAAAGTTACAGATTGAGATTGGTTTTCGACTACGCTCAACCCTCTGACCTACGAGATTTGCAGGTTGAGCGTAGCCGAAACCTAGACCGTCATAATCTCTTTTTCTTTCACTGCCAAGAGTTCATCAATTTTGGCGGTGTATTTGTCAGTCAGCTTCTGAACCTTATCCTGTAAGTCTTTCGACTCATCTTCAGAAATCTCGCTGTTTTTAGCCTGCTTTCTCACCGCATCAATCGCATCTCGACGGATATTTCGCACCGAGACTTTGCCTTCTTCTGCCAGCTTTGCCGCCATTTTGGTAAATTCTTTCCGTCGCTCTGTAGTAAGCGTAGGAATATTGAGGCGGATGACATTGCCGTCGTTATTAGGCACTAGCCCCACGTCAGACATAGAAATGGCCTTTTCAATGGGCCCCAGTAAATTGCGCTCAAAGGGCTGAATCGAAATGGTGCCAGAATCTGGGGTGGCGATAGTGCAGACTGACCGCAGCGGCGTTTCAGCGCCGTAGTACATCACGGTAATACGGTCTAACAGCGAGGCATTTGCCCTGCCTGTGCGAATGGTATTGAACGACCGCTGAGCTGACTCAACGGCCTTTTGCATGTGGTCTTCAGTATCAGCTAACTTCACAAGAACCTCCTACCAGGGTGCCAATAGACTCACCCGTTAACGCTCGTCGAATATTGTTGGGTACAGACAAATTAAACACCAAAATGGGTAGGTTGTTGTCTTTACAAAGGGCGATCGCCGTACTGTCCATTACGCCTAATTCATGGGCAAGGACATGATTATAGGT
>JAGVDA010000537.1 GCA_020058975.1 Thermosynechococcus sp. WC_1
CTGAATCTGTGCCAGCTCATTCGTATACCGGATGGCCTCTTGCAGTAGGTCAGCGCGTTCTCGCAGGGCATTAGCCCCGAACGTGTCCCCATTGGCTTCACGGGCATTGGCGCGCCCATTGAGAATTGCAGCGTCCATGCTGTAGATTGCAGACTGCTCTTTAAGGGCACGCTGTTTTTCAAGCGCGTCGGTTTCTTCTTTGGTTTTGGCGATCGCCTGGTCTTGAACGCCCAACATCCCTAAATAAGCTGTCTTCAGTCGTTCTAACAACTCAGCCTCTTTGGAGGTTCCCAGCCCTAGAAGTTTCTTGCTCTCAATGAGTTCAGAGGTGGATTTGATGTTGTTGACGATGGATGATTTCTGGCTGTCGAACCCTGCGACGGTAGAGGCGATCTCATTATCAAGCCGTTGCTCTGGCGTTTGGTCAGCATAGGTGCGCTTGAGGGCTTTGATTTGCTCCTCAGCGTCTACAGCCGATTTTGCCAGCCCGTCAAACTGCTCTTTGAACTTCGCCTCACTTTGAGCCGCAACAAGCTGCCGTTGCACTTGATAGGTTTGCTCAATCACCTTTTTTCGACTTTCAAGAAACTTAATCTCATCCCCAATTTGCCGCCCGTCCTTTGGCTCAATGCCTGCCTTTTGATCAGCAATGCGATTTTTTAGCTCAGCACGAAGGTTGCCATCCTTGCCAGTGGCCTGGTCAATCTCGGTGATTTGGCGATCGCGTCCAAACTTTAGCTCCATCAGCCGCCTGAGAGTGGCGCGTGAGTCTTGGGACGATGGAGGCAGCTTGGCGCTCTCTAAGTCGAATCGCCCTAGTGTCAGCTCTTTTTGGTCATCAATGCGTTTGAGCGCCTGCTCTTGACGTTGCCGGCGTTGGTCGTTTTGACGGCTGCGAGATGCCTCAAGTAACTGCCTTTGACGGTCTTGCTCTGCAAAAAACTGATTGTTTACGTCCTTGGGGTCGATGCCCCCAAGGCTTAAGCCTTTTTGCCCACCGAGAAAAGCCATTGCGGCTTTGTAGTCTTTGCCACCAGGGGCGAAATCCGTCTTAGCGACCTGCCTAGGGCTGCCGTTCCCGTCACTTTTGCCTACCGCCCCAGGGTTGCCGCCCAGCACAGTGGCGTAGGCTTCGGCTAGGCTCATCCCTGGCTTAAACCCACGGTCTTTAAAGTAGCGAACGGTGGGGCCACTGATTTGCTCTTCAAAGCTCTGCTTTTGGTTGGCTCCATACTTTCGCTGTTCATCTTCACCAAATTGAATCAGTCCAATGTGACGATTCCCAGCCCCTCCACGAATGGAAGGGCTAAACCCAGATTCACGGCTAATGATTGAGGCCAACCACTCAGGGGGCATCCCAATTTCCTTGGCGGCAGCAATCAGCGCTTTTTGCTTACTGCCTAGTTCTGTCTGGGGCGTTGCGACAGTCGCGGGTGTTGCTGGTGTACTGCCTGCTGCTGCTGTTTTGCCAGATGGAGCGCTGACGGTGCCTAGTCCGTAATTGACAACAAACTCTTTCGCCCCAACCTGTACAGCCTTGTCTGCCAGTCGCTTAACCGTGGCGGGGTCGGTAAAGACGATGCAGCCTTCGGAGCCGAGGATTTTATCGACGTCAGCATGAAACCCGAAGGGGCTGGCAGCGCCCCCGCGTTGCCCACCACTGAGAGGCTGTAATCCAATCCAGCGATCGCCTACTTTCCCGAAATCGCCCGTTTCGTATTTCCCGAGGGCATAGCGACCTTCAGGGATAGGGTTCTTGTTGCCTGGAACGCCTTGGGCAGACGTTTCTAGCTTTTGATTCTCAGGTCTGCCAGAAAAAGCCGCGCTGGTGAAGACGACATTACCAGAGGCATCAATCACGTCAACCTTAAAGATTTTCTGTCCTTTCTCATTGACCTTGCCTGTGTCGGTCATTTTGACCTGAGACTGTCCACTCGATCCCGTTGCTGAGGCTGGACGATAATCATTTGGTGCGACTGAACCCTTTAGATAACTTTTGGGGTCAACAGGTTGATCGCCTCGGTAAACGCCATAGTGCAGATGTGGTCCACTGCTTAGTTTGTCGTGTGGTGAGATTGTGGCGATCGCCTGCCCTGACTCAAAGCGTTGCCCTTGTGCGACCTTTGGCGTAACGTGCTTATAAAACTGAGTGGTTCCATCTATTGCTTTTACGGTGATAGAGAAGGATTTGGCGGCAGCATCTAGCGTTTTGATACTCTCTACCGTGCCAGCCATCACAGCATTGACGACGGTGCCAGGGCTTCCGGTGATGTCTTCACCATCGTGAGGTCCATAGCTACGCCCTGCGCCATAACTGCCCCCACCACCAACGTATTGACCCCCCTGAACTGGGTAAACACGTTTATTAGGGTCGGAGCTGCCAGCCGACGACTTTACTGGGAACTGCTCAAAGAATTTCTTGGCCTGCTCACGAACAACTTTGTCCCACTCTTCAGTGCTGAATTCGGTTTTCCAGAAAGGGCGATCATTTCTGGCTTTAGCCATAATGACAGCAGCGTCTGACTCAGACCCGCCGTACTTCGCAACTTCTTCCTGTAAGCGTTGTCCCCCTGGGCTATTTTTGCGAGACTCATAGTCAAGGCGTTGACTGACATCAGGGCGAAGCCTATTTTCGTCAGGCATTGACTCACCAATAACCTTTATCAGCCCGCCAATTTTTGTCCATCCTTCTATAGATTTTTCAATAATCCACAGAAACGGCTTTGTGGCCTCGACCAGTAGCTCCATATTCCTGATAGCCCCTACTAGACCATCAGCCATAAGCTTTATCTGTCCTGGGTTTTCTTGCAGCGACTTAGTAATGTCTCGTGCAACCCCCACGGCCTCGGTCAGTAAAACAATCGCTCCATCCTGTACCTCTTTGGCAAAAGCTTTCATCTGCTCAGGGGGCACTTCTA
>JAGVDA010000189.1 GCA_020058975.1 Thermosynechococcus sp. WC_1
GACAGTATTGCCCTGACGACGCAAAAACTCTAGACTCCAGTACCGATTGGTCTGGCGCTCAATAAAATTAGACTCCTGCACGATAGTGCCAATGCTAGACAGCAGCGTCGGCAAATCTTCTGCGCTAAAGGGCAAGGGTTCTCCCCGTAGGTGGGCTTTAATTTGAAAGTGCGCCAATAAATCAGCGTAGCGACGAATGGGAGACGTGACCTGACAGTAGCCCTCTAGCCCCAAACTGGCATGGCGTGCAGGCGTAATGCCCACTTCACTGCGCGGCATACAGCGCCGAATGGCAGAAGACCGCACGGGGCCGGCTTCAAGCTGCATCAGCTCTTCTTCGGGCGGGAGTTCGGGCTGAGGCTGAGAGCGAAAGGGAAGGGGCAACTGGTGGACTTGACCGTAGCTGGCAGCCACTTCACCCGCTAAAATCATCATCTCAGCGACAAGGTTACGCGCCTGAGAATCTTCTAGCACCGTGATGTCAATGTCATCACCATTCACCTTAATGACCGATTCTGGCATGTTAATGGTGATGGCACCTTGCCCCATGCGCCATGCTTTACGGCGCTCTGCCCATGCAGATAGCGCAATCAACTCAGGTTCTGCCTGTACCCCTAACTCTAAAATCTCGTCTACGTCATCGTAGGTGAGGCGATAGGTGGGTTTGATGGTGCTGGGCGCAATGTCGTAACTTTCTACTGCGCCGTCGTCGCTGAGGGTAACGCCAAAGCTGAGGGCGCAGCAAAGCTGCCCCTGAATGAGGCTCATGGGGCCTGTAGACAGCTCAATGGGGAACATGGGAATCATACCCGTAGGCAGATACACGGTCGTACTGCGGCGCTGGGCTTCTTTGTCGAGTTCGTCTCCCAAGCTCACCCAACGGCTGGGGTCGGCAATGTGAATCCACACGCGCTGTCGTCCATTGTCTAGGGTTTCTAGGCTTAGGCCATCGTCAATTTCGGCGGTGCTTTCATCGTCAATGGTGTAGACCTTGAGATGGGTGAGGTCTTTGCGATGAAGCTCTAAATCTGGCGGAGTGAGGGTTAGGCGATCTTGCGCAGCCGCTAAGACGCTCTCAGAAAACTGCATGGGCAAGTTACTCCGGCGCACAAATAGGTTTTCATGAACGCTCCACAAGCCCAAATCAACCAAGACTTGAAAGGCAGATTGGGGGCTGTCTTGTCGCCCAATTTGCTTGAGGAGATCGGCGGCGGTGGCTCGAGTGGTCGATTCTTCGGCAAAGAGGGCGTATTTTTCTAGGGCGGTTAGGTAGGGGCGATCGCCCATCTGCCACTCTACAGCCTCACCTGCTAACGCCTGCTGCCAACGCGCAAAAAACGCCTTTTGCTCAATTTGTCGCTGGGCTTCTCGCTCGATTTGGTGCTTTAGCTCCGCGACTTGCGCTGCGGTGCGCGGTTCGTAGAGATCGCCCTTTTGCTTAAAGTAGAGCTTGTCTTCACTTAACAGCCGATGGGCTGTGTAGCAGCAAGGGACAGACTGCTCTGAAAATAAGAGTTGCGCCAGCTCTTTGGGTGCGACCGCACGACCGCCTTCTTCAATCAGAATTTCCCAGGCAATCTCTAGACTGGAGGGATCTAGAAAAACCTCCACAGATTTCAGGAATGCAGCAATATCTGCGGCACGATACGGCTGATCGGAAGCTGTAAATGTAATCTGGCGAGGGTGAAGGGTATAAGCATGGTCTCTTTCATCCACCACTACCCAATTTTTTTTGCCCTCAGGACGCTCCACAACGCCTAACTTAGGCGTATCTCCTTGGCCTCGAAACTCAACTAATGTTCCCTTATCCACAAATGGCGGCTCATTGACCTATATACAACAATAAGCCTAGGTAAAATTTCAAAACCTAGGCTCAATGCAACCCTATTTTAGACCCAGATTACCTGAGTCTTTATGCCTTAAACGTTGCTTGATCCATAGCAGCGCTGTCTTATAAAACTAGCCTTCTGCGTTAATGAAAGGCAACAGCGCCAGAATGCGGGCGCGTTTGATCGATGTGGTGAGATCTCGCTGCTGTTTAGAGGTTAAACCTGTGATGCGACGGGGCAAGATTTTGCCGCGCTCGGTAATAAAGCGACGCAGAAGGTCAACATCTTTATAGTCGATGGGGTCGCCAGGTTTGATGGGAGAGACGCGACGTCGAAAGTAGGCCATAGTCTTAGAACTTATGCTGGGTTGATTTAAAACAATTTGAGTTTAGAGTAAGTAGCGCAGGGCATCTTACTTAATTTCTTTATGCACTGTATGGGTATTGCAGTGCGTACAGAATTTTTTTAGCTCTAGCCGTGCAGTGGTATTGCGACGGTTTTTCATTGTGGTGTAGCGCGATACGCCAGGCGATCGCTTGTTTGAGTTAGAGCGACACTCGGTACACTCTAAGGTAATAATGACACGGACGCCCTTAGCCATGAGTATTTACGGGTAATTTAGCTAGACACAATCATTAATTATCTCACAGGTCTACCCATCTTCGTCAATATTTTTGAGCTTACAGAATCATTGAAGGCCATTAGCGATATACAGCAAGACTTTTGGGCGTTATCAATAAAGGTGGCGTGGTAGATTTCGGGGTAACGGAAACGCACACCACAGAAACGGTAGAAGGCAACTATGACCATCCGGGGAGAGCAGAAGATGACATAGCCTCTCAAAGCCCCCCTAAAGGTTGGGTTATTGAATGGTCGCTGTACTCGCTAGCTTCTGGACTACAAAAATATCTAAGCAAGATTGACTGGCATCTGTCACAACCCACGGATGGCTGAGAAAGGTGGGTTCAACCCTACTCTGGTTTGGCGCAAGATCAAAACGAAATACTCGCGCCCCTGTGTAGTCGAGCCAATAGACTTTAACAGGGACATTTTTCGTATTTACAAAGGTCATAAAAGCGAATAATCCAAGGCTCGATCGCAGGGTTCCTTCTCCAGTACAGGCGGAGGAGGCAACAACGGGTGGCTGGATTTTCATCACGCGGGAGGTAACGGTACTGCTCACCTGTCGCGCTTCAACCTTGCTAATGTCGCTCTGGAAAAACAAATTAACCTGTTTTCCATCTACACAGCTATAAAATCCACCCGCCCCAGACAGCACACCAGAACACGTTGGGCTGTTCTGCCTTGTCGTAGATAATGCATCTATCATAGGGTCGCTAGACACTGGGCTACTGCAAGGATTAATTGTGCCGTCTGCCGCAGGTACCCGACCATAGCGGGTCAACATTCTGGGCTGGAGCCATCCGCTAGGGCTAGGGCGAATATCATACACAATGGGGTCAAAATCTGCTGGGATTGGAGGGGCTACGCCTGCATTGGGGCCACCCGCTGGGCAAATTGCCGGAATATTAGTGCCCGTTGCTCGTTCAAGGTACAGCCCAAGGGTTCCGTAGCTGCCTAAATTAGCCAAGTTAACCCCTGCACTGGTGACGACATTGGGTAAGGTGACGGTTGTGCCGTTGGC